>DASUYB010000143.1 GCA_036377595.1 Longimicrobium sp.
CGTGCCTCCACAGTGCGGGCACGGCTCACTCTGCTTCGTGCGTTGGCGCGCCATCTCCCTCTCCAGGCTTGGGGAAGCCAGCGAAACCCAGGCGCGAGAAGCTATCTGTTCGATTCGTCCATGTCAAAGGGAGTCACTACCCACAGATCCTTCGGCCTGCAAGCTCCTGCGTCGACGCTGATTACGGTCTGACCGGCCTCAGGATGACGTCCTTTCGGGCGTGACGGAGATGCATTCCAAGGAGAGCCGATGACCATCGCTGGAGAAGCGCGACGAGGCGCTGGCCGTCGAGCGCATGCGCACGCACCTGGAAGGCGTCGAGGAGGTGCTGCGCCGGTGGAGCACCCGGTGACGTGAAGTGCTGCGTGCTGAGTGCTGAGTGGCGGCGCGGCCGGCGAACTCTTGCGCGGCCGCGGGCTGGCCCCCTCCCCCGGCCCCTCCCCCGCTGCGCAGGGGAGGGGAGAACTCAGCGCCGAGAAGGCGTTGGCGCCGAGAGCGAGCCACCCCGCCACGATCGCGGTGCACGTGAGTCTCGAGGTGCGGAATAAGTCTGAGCGGCAGACGGCACTAAACCCTCTCCCGTTATCGGGAGAGGGCGAGCGCTCTAAGGCGCGGGGTGAGGGTGCCTGCGGCCGCGCCAGTCGTGCCACGACGGATCTTGGTGGGGATGTACGCCTACGCCGCGGACGCCGGGCGATGAGGTACTTCACCAGGGGGCCGACAGATGGGGCGGTCCGCGCCGCGATGGACGGATCCGGCGCAGGACGGTCCGCCTCGGCGGGGGTTGACAGGGGAGATAGATTCGGGGACCGATCTGGCGGTGGAATCCGGCATTTCGCCGCGAAAAGTCCGGCGGGCCCTTTCGGAACATCAGGGAATTCGTTATTCTTAGGGCCTTCGTTGGTGCGCGCCCTCGGGTGCGCTTCGGCGGCGAGTACGGTAACCAGCCGCTCGCCGCTTGCAGTCGGTGCCGGTTGTGGACAGCCAAGCTCCTGTGGCGGAACTGGTAGACGCGCTAGATTCAGGATCTAGTGGGCGCAAGCCCGTGGAGGTTCGAGTCCTCTCGGGAGCACTGTCCGCGGCACGAACGCACCGGCTGGGTTGTGATGCCCAGGTGCTGAAACTGGTAGACAGGCCAGACTAAGGATCTGGTGCCTTAACCGGCGTGGAGGTTCGAGTCCTCTCCTGGGCACTGCCTGATTGAAAATACGGGTCGGGAGGCGAGTGAGGATCGCGGCGCGCCCTGAGCGCGTCGAGGAAAGTCCGAGCTCCGCAGGGCAGGGTGCCGGCTAACGGCCGGGCGCCGCAAGGCGACGGAAAGTGCCACAGAGAACAGACCGCCGATGGCCTCCGCTGGGGGCACAGGCAAGGGTGAAACGGTTGCGGTAAGAGCGCACCGCCCCGGCGGCAACGACGGGGGCAGGGCAAACCCCACCCGGAGCAAGGCCGAACAGGAACGAGGGGCGGCCCGCCCCGCGAAGGATCCAGGTCCTTCACAGTTCCGGGTAGGCCGCACGAGGCCGCCGGCAACGGCGGTCCCAGAGAAATGATCCTCGGCCCGGCAACGGGTCTACAGAACTCGGCTTATTCCGCCTCCCGCTCGACTGCGCGCCCGTAGCTCAGCTGGATAGAGCGCTAGCCTCCGGAGCTAGAGGTCACAGGTTCGAATCCTGTCGGGCGCACTGAACGACATCAGAACCCCCGCGGTTGCTGCACTTGCAGCGGTCGCGGGGGTTCCTGCGTTTGGGCCTTTTTCGCGGCGTTCATATATTCGTCATCCGATCAGCGGATTTTCAGCAAGAGGACTCCGACTCGACGAGGGTACAGCGGGCCGATCGAGGCCGGACGTGCGCCGCGGCCAGTCCCCGCAGCCGGCCTGCCCGCCGAAGCCCGGTGCCATCACCTTCACGCGCATCCCGGCGGTGGGCCTCCTGAACGACCTGCACCGCCCGCTCCTGCGGCTGCTGGACGAGCGGACGAGCTTCGGAGAGGTGAGAAGCGCGGCGCAAGCGCTGTATGCGCGGCTCGCGGACGCCGCGGGGCTGGACGCCGGCGCGGCCGACCCGCGCCGGGAAGGGACCGGCACCAGCGCCGGGCGCGCCATTTCGCCGGTGGAGGCCGCGCGCTGCGTCCTGGATTTCTGGCGCACGGCGGCGTTCCTGCGCGGCGTGCTCGCCGCGCTCGAGGCGGCGCGAGGGCGCTTCCGGGAGACGCTGGAGGTGGTCTACGCGGGGACCGGCCCCTTCGCAACGCTCCTGCTTCCGCTGCTTCCGAGCCTCGCGCCGCGGGGCCTGCGCGTCACCCTGATCGACCTGCACGGCCGGTCGACGGAGAGCGTGAGGCGGCTGGTGGCGGCGGTGGGCGTGGAGAGCACGGTGGCGGCGGTGGTGACCGCGGACGCCGCGAGGTACCGCCACGGCCGCGCCATCCATGTCGTCATCGCCGAGACGATGCAGCGGGCGCTGGAGAACGAGCCGCAGGTGGCGGTGTCGCGCAACCTGGCGGCGCAGCTCGCGCCGGGCGGAATCCTCGTCCCCGAGCGGGTTTCCGTACACCTGGGAACGTGGAGCATCGGGCAGCCCCGCGCGGGGCGGGAACGCCAGGTGGAACTGCTCCGGCTGCGCAGCAGCGTCGGGCGCGCGCCGCCGCGGATCCTCGGCGGCGGCCGGATGGTGACGGTCCCTCGCCCGCGCGGGAACGAGGGGCTTGCATTGCTCACCCGGGTGCGCGTGTTCGGCTGCCATCGCCTGGACGTGAACGACAGCGCGATCACCCTCCCGCGGGAGGTGCCGGCCCTCCTGGTTCACGCCGGCCGCCCGGTCCACGCGCGCTACGCCGTGGGGACACGGCCGGGCTTCACCTTTGCTCCCATGAGCGAGGGCGGCACGTCCCCATGGGCAGGGCATGACGGACGACCCGTCTGCATCGGGTGAGCTTTAGGAGATTCTACCGGGAGGCGGGCGGGAGAGTACCTGGAGCCGAAGATCACAGGTTCGAATCCTGTCCGGCGCACTCGCATCACCTCAGAGCCTCCGCCGACTCGATGGACGTCCTCGTACTCTCCCAGGCGCAGGTCCAGGCACTGCTTCCGATGCCCGACTGCATGGATGCCGTCGCCGGCGCATTGCGGGCGCTCTCCGCCGGCGACGCGCGGCTGCCGCTCCGCACCGTCGTGCCGCTTCCGGACGGCCGCGGCGTGTTCGGCGCGATGCCCGCCTGGGTCGGGGAGCCCGCGACGCTCGGGATCAAGGTGATCACCGTCTTTCCCGGGAACGAGGGGTCGCGGCTGGACTCCCACCAGGGGGCGGTGCTCCTCTTCGATCCCGAAGACGGCCGTCTGCTGGCGGTGCTCGACGCCAGCTCCATCACGGCCATACGCACCGCCGCCGCCTCGGGGGTCGCCACGCGGGCGCTGGCGCGCGAGGGCCCGGCCGACCTCGCGCTGCTGGGGGCGGGCGTTCAGGCGCTGACGCACCTGGAGGCGATGCGCGCGGCACGGCCGCTGGCGCGCATCCGCGTCTGGAGCCGCCGCGCCGAGCGGGCGCACGCCTTCGCCCGGACCGCGCGCGAGCGCCTGGGAGAGACGGCGGAGCCGGTCGAGCGGGCGGAAGACGCGGTGCGGGGTGCTTCGCTGGTGTGCACGGTCACCTCGTCCCGTGAGCCGGTGCTGCGCGGCGAGTGGCTGGCGCCGGGAGCGCACGTGAACGCGGTGGGCGCCAGCCAGCGGACGGCGCGCGAGCTCGACGCCGAGGCGGTGCGCCGGGCCCGGCTCTTCGTGGACCGGCGCGAGTCGGCGCTGGCCGAGGCCGGCGACTTCCTCCAGGCCCGCGACGAGGGCGTGGTGGGGGATGACCACATCGTCGCCGAGCTCGGCGAGGTCCTGCTCGGCCGCAGCCCGGGGCGGCGGTCGCCCGAGGAGATCACCCTCTTCAAGTCCGTGGGAGTGGCCGTGGAGGACCTCGCGGCCGCACGCCTGGTCTACGCGCGGGCGATGGCCGCCGGCACCGGGACGCGCCTCGAGCTGGGCGGCGAGCGCGGCGACTGAGAAAGGCGGCCGCACGTACGCCGCGGCACGGCCACGTTCGAACGTTCACGGAGGCAGCATGCCGGCAGCGGTCCACGAGCTCTCCGCCCCCACCCTCGACGAGGTGCGCGACGCGGCGCGGCAGCTGCGGGGTGTGGCGGTGCGCACGCCGCTGGTACGGCTCCACCTCCCGGCCGGTGCGCCCGAGGTGTGGCTGAAGCTCGAGAACCTGCAGCCGATCGGCTCGTTCAAGCTGCGCGGCGCCGGCAACGTGATGCTGAGCGCGCCGCGCGACCTGCTGCGGCGCGGCGTCTACACCGCCAGCGCCGGCAACATGGCACAGGGCGTGGCGTGGCTGGCGCGCGAGTTCGGCGTGCCCTGTACGGTGGTGGTCCCCGACCACGCCCCACAGGCCAAGCTGGCGGCCATCGAGCGGCTCGGCGGCCGCATGGTGAAGGTCCCGTTCGACCGCTGGTGGCAGGTGCTGGTGGAGCACGAGTACCCCGGCATCGAGGGGGTCTTCGTGCACCCGGTGTCGGATCGGGCGGTGATGGCCGGCAACGGCACCGTGGCGCTGGAGATCTTCGAGGACCTGCCGGACGCCGACGCGATCCTGGTCCCCTACGGCGGCGGCGGGCTGTCGGTGGGGATCGCCGCGGCCACGCGCGCGCTGCGGCCCGAGGCGAAGGTGTATGCCTGCGAGGTGGAGACGGCCGCGCCGCTGCGGGCCTCGCTGGCGGAGGGGAAAGCGGTGGCGTGCGAGTACGTCGCCAGCTTCGTGGACGGAATCGGGGGGAAGAGCGTGCTCACCGAGATCTGGCCGCTGGCCAGCACGCTGCTGTCGGGTGCGCTGACGGTCTCGCTCGAAGAGGTCGCGGCCGCGATCCGGCTGCTGGTGGAGCGGACCCGCGTGGTGGCGGAGGGAGCGGGCGCTGCTTCCGTCGCCGCGGCGCTCAAGGGTGTCGCGGACGCGCGGCGGGTCGTGTGCGTGGTCTCGGGCGGCAACATCGACCCGGCGAAGCTCGCCCGGATTCTCATGGGCGAGCTGCCCTAGACGGCAGATCAACCTCGAAGCCCCGCTGCGCTCCTGCAGCGGGGCTTTCTCGTGTCTGCGATTTTGCCCAATCGCCCTGTCCGGTGAAGTCGCGAAGACTCTACCAAAGGAGGAAGGAATGTCATTCCGAAGGCGCTGCGCCGCCCTGTCTTCCATGCCGAAGCCGTGGCGCCTGAGGAATCTGTGGCCGGCTTCCGAGCCACAGGCCGCCTGACGCTCGGATGCATGCCACAGATTCCGCCGCGCGCCTGGCGCGAGCTGTTCGGCTACACCTGGACGGACGCGGATTCGGCGCATGTCGCAATGGTCCAGGCGGCGCGGGCGCGGAAGATCGCCGCGCCTGCGAACACGTTGATTCTGTTGGGTTGACGGGAGATGCTCATTGATCCAAATTTTGGATCAAACCTTGATGCGAGGTGGTGATTGTCGCGAAAGCCAGTGAGGGGGATGGAGAGGAGTGGACTGAGCGAGCTGCTGGCTTCGGCGGCGCTGGCCCGTCTGGTGGTGCACTTCGCGCTGAATCCCGGGCGTATCGAGCACGTGCGCGCGCTCCAGCGCCGCTCCGGGCTCTCGATGAGCTCGCTGAACCGGGAGCTGAGACGGCTGGAGAGCCGCGGTCTCGTCGAGCGCGTCGATGCCGGAGGCCGGACGCTCTATCGCGCGGCGGATGCGCATCCTGCGTGGAAGACGCTTCGCCAGCTCGTCCGCGACTTCGCCGATCCCGCGGAAGTCGTCACCGAGGCGCTCGCGGGCATGCCGGGGATCGAGGCCGCGTTCGTCTTCGGCTCGTTCGCGCGTGGAGATGCGCGCGAGGACAGCGACGTGGACGTGCTGGTGGTCGGCGACGCCGCGGCCGCGGGCGACGTGGGCCGCCAGGCGGCGGAAGCATCCGTGCTGCTGGGCCGCCCCGTCGAGGTGCGCGCCTACACGCGCGAGAAGCTCAGGCGGCAGCTCGCGGCGGGCAATGCCGTGCTCCAGCGCATCCTCTCCGGCCCCAAGCGCTGGCTGGTGGGCGACGAGGACCATCTCGCGGAGGCTGCACAATGAACTCGCAACGCATCGAGCGGCTGATCGAGTCGCGTAGCTTGGAAGAGGTTCACGGGGACGATGCGGAGAGATTGCCGCGATCTGGGCCGCCGCGCTGCGCGAGTGGTCGGATGCATCCGTCGCGGGACTGAGCGTCGCGGGCGCGTTCATGCACGTGTACCAGGCGGCGTTCCGTGCGGCCTCCGCGCTGGTCCGCGCAGCGGGTTATCGCATTCGCGGGGCCGTGGGCGGCCATCACTACGCCACGTTCTATGCCGCCGGGGCGCTTGGGGACGACGATCTCGAGCGCGCCGCGGACGCGCTGCAGAACGTCCGGGGCGGGCGCCACGCCGCGCTGTACGGTGACGACGAAGAGTTGGAGCCGGAGGATCTCGAAGCAGCCCGCGAGCACGTTGCACGACTGCTCGCGCTCGTCCATTCCGCTTTAGTCGCTCAACGTCCGAGCTTGGCCGGACAACTCCATCCGCCCTGAGAAAAGACCTCGGAAAAGTTGGCTCGCGCAGAACAGCAGAGGCAGCGGAGAAATCACCTCTGCTGCCTCTGCTGCTCTGCGTGAGATCTGCTGTTTCGGATTTATCGCGTCCCGGGCAGCACCGCGCGGCGCGTCGGCTCCCACACGTGGTCGTCGGCGCCGCGGATCAGGCGCATGAGGGCGCCGACCGCCGCCAGGTTCCCCCACACCGCGAACGCCGGCATCGCCACGAGGCGCGGCATCGGCTTCTCCTCGGGCCACATCCACCCGACGCCGGCCAGCACGGCCACGGCGAGCCCCGCGCCCAGCAGCGCCGCGGCCCAGGCGTGCGACGGCGCAAGCGCGGCCAGCGCCACGGCTGCCGGCACCGCGGCGACGGGAACGGCCCAGCGGCACACCTTGTGGCTCCACAGCTTCAGCGCGAACCCGCCGTGGCGCAGCGGGTTCAGCAGCCCGCGCCTGTACACCAGCGTCTCCATCCCGCGGCTGATCGTGCGCAGCTTGCGGCGGTACTCGCGGCGGAGCGACCCCGTGCGCGGCACCGTGCACAGCGCGTCGGCCGCCGACACGGCGCGGAAGCCGTGGTCGCGCGCGGTCAGCGGCGCGGCGAAGTCGCGGCTCAGGTGCGCGGGGAAGGGCACGCCGTGGAGGCCGATGCGGATGGCGTACAGGCATCCCGACGCGCCCACGATCCCGCCGAGCCGCGTCTCCAGGTCGCGGATCGTCATCTCCATCCCCACGTACCCCGTCTCCGCCACGTTCGCGTTCCCCTCCTCGGCCACGCTCACGTCGCGCCCCGACGCCACGCCCACCGACGGGTCGCCGAAGCGCCGCGCGAGCGCCATCAGCGCGCCGGGATGGACGCGGATCGACGCGTCGGTGTTCACCACCACCTCGCCGCGCAGGTGGGGGATGGCGGCGTTCTCGGCCGCCGTCTTCCCGCTGCGCGCCGGCATCCGCAGCAGCTCCACGCCGCGCTCCGCGTAGCCCTCCACCAGCGCGTCGGTGCCGTCGGTCGACGCGTCGGAGATCACCAGCACCTGCAGCCGCTCGCGCGGATAGTCGCACGCCAGCAGCGCGTCCAGCGCGCCGGGGAGCTGCGCCTCCTCGTTGTACGCGGGAAGGCTGACGCTGAGCAGCGGCCACTCCGCGGGATCAGCCGGCGGCGGCGGGGCGGGGCGGACGATCGCGATCGTTCGAAGCGCGAGCGGATACAGCGCGTACGCGTAGACGGCGAGCGCGAGCGGGAGGGCGGCCAGGGCGCAGGCGAGCAGGGTCATCGGCTACGCGCGCGGGAGAGGGCGCGCCGGTAGAGGGTGTCGTGGGCATCGAGCCACGGGCCGGGCGCATACGCCGTCTCGATGCGCTCGCGCGCGCGGCGAGCGCGGTCGGCGGCACCGGCGGGGTCGCCGTACACGGCCTGGATGGCCGCGGCCAGCGCGTCGGGGCGCTCGGGGGGGACGAGCATCGCCGAGGAGGGCGAGACCACGTCGGGGACGCCGCCCACTGCCGCGGCCACGATCGGCGCGCCGGCGAACGCGGCCTCGAACAGCGTTACCGGCGTTCCCTCGGTGCGCGAGCTGAGCACCCACGCGTCGAACGCCGCCATCCACCGCCCGGCGCCGGCCACCGGTCCGCGCCAGTCGATCCGCCCCGCGACGCACAGCCGCTCCGCCCGCGCGGCCACCGCGCCGCGCTCGGGGCCGTCGCCGAGGACGACGAGCCGGATCGGGAGATCGGCCAGGTGCGGGAGCGCGTCCACCAGCACGTCGAGCCCCTTCTCCCGCGATACTCGGCCGACCCAGCCCAGCGCGAACACGCCGCCGCCGAGCCCCAGTTCGCGGCGGGCCTCGTCGCGCGCGAGCGGCGGCGCGCCCGGCGTCCATGCGTTGGCGATCACGCGCAGGCGGTCGGCGCGCACGCCGCGGCGCTCCAACTCCATCCCCATCCGCCGCGAGACCGCGACGACGGCGTCGAAGCGGCGCAGCGCCCGGCGCTGGAGCCACTCGTACACCCGGTTCTTCCAATCCCCACCCGTAAAGCCGTGCACGGTGGAGAGGGTGGGGATGCCCAGCCCGCGCGCCGCGGCGCCGTGCAGCACGTCCGCACGGTAGCCGTGGGTGTGGACGACGTCCGGCCGCAGCCGCGCGAGCAGCGCCCGCACCGCCGCGCGCTCGCGGCGATAGGCGCGCGCGGGGGGATCGACCACGTGCACGGAGACGCCGGTCTCCGTGAGCGCGGCGAGGAGCGGGTGCCCGTCCGCCGCGCCGGGATCCAGGATCGCCGCGAGATGGACGCGGTGTCCGCGCGCGGCCTGCCCGCCGGCCAGCATCTCCACCACCCGCTCCAGCCCGCCGAAGCGCGCCGGCGCGGCGAGGTGGACGATCGTGAGCGGGCGTCCGTCGTCCGTCGCGGCATCGGCGGCGCCGGGAGATCCGGGCGCGGCGGCGAGCGATTCGGCGAGCATCATCCCCTCCGCACCCCGGCGATGCGCAGCCGGAAGCCCTCGTCCGACACCCCCGCCGCCACGTTCAGCCGCGGCAGCGCGAACGGCCGCGTCCGCGCGACGGAGGGGACGAACGCGCCGCCGTCCACGCGGAACGCGCCCGTGTAGCCGGCGCGCGCCACCGCGTCCTCCACCGCGGCCGAGGTGTGGCCGTAGGGATAGGCGAGCCAGGGAAGCCCGTTCGCGAAGCGCTCGCGCAGCCAGGCGAGCGGCCGCGCGAGCTCCATCTCCAGCTCGTCGGGAGATAGCGCGGGGAGGCTGGTGTGGCTCCAGCCGTGCGGCGCCAGCGTGATTCCCGGCCGGCCGGCGGCGGCGCGCAGCTCGTCTTCCGTCGCGATATGCTGGTGCGCGGGGACGTCGTGGCGCGCGAGCCCGGCGGAGCTACCCCACGCGCGGACGTCGTCCGGGCGCCCGCCGAGCACGTCCAGCGCATGTTCGCGGACCGATGGATCGAGCCCGTCCGCCCCCGCCAGCTCGTCCCACCACGGCGCGGTGCCGAGCAGCCCGGGGGCGACGAAGATCGTGGCCGGGAGGCCGCGCGTCTCCAGCTCGTCCACCCCCGCCGTCACCGCGCCCAGGCACGCGTCGTCGAAGGTGATGACGGCGCGCGGGCGGTCGTCACCCGTGCGCTCGAAGGCCTGGGCGAGCGGGACGACGTGGTG
This sequence comes from Longimicrobium sp., assembly GCA_036377595.1. Classification (NCBI taxonomy): domain Bacteria; kingdom Pseudomonadati; phylum Gemmatimonadota; class Longimicrobiia; order Longimicrobiales; family Longimicrobiaceae; genus Longimicrobium; species Longimicrobium sp. The sequence goes on from DASUYB010000143.1 coordinate 9,766, forward strand.
TGTCCTGGCCAGCGCGTCGAGCTGCCGTGCGAAGGCGTCACGCGGGAGATGCAGGCTCGCGTCCCCGTGCACCCGCTCCCCGGCGGGGACGACGTTGTGCCAGGCGAGCACCAGCAGCCCCCGCGGCCGCAGCGCCAGCGCCAGGCGGTCGACCTGCGCGGCGGAGAGGGTGCGCTCGGCCACGCGCTTGATCACCGCGCGCAGCGGCGAGACGGGGCGGGCCTCGGCGCTACCCACGGGCGCCCTCCGCGCGGCTTGCGTCCCCGCGCCGCTCACGCATGCGACACCTCCGCCACCGGCGCCGCGGCCACGCGCCCGGCCAGGACCGACGCGTACACCGCCACCACCGCCGCCGCGCTGGCCTCGGGGCGGAAGCGCTCGCGCGCCTTGGCCCGCGCCGCATCCCCCAGCCGCGCGCGGAGATCCGCGTCCCGCGCCAGCCGCAGCATCGCCGCGGCCAGCACCGGGACGTCGCCCGGGGGGACGAGCACGCCGTCGATCCCGTCCGCCACCACCTCGCGCGGGCCGCCCGCGTCCGCCGCGATCACCGCGCGCCCGGCCGCCATCGCCTCGGGCACCACCATCCCGAAGGGCTCGGGGGTGATGGAGGCGTGCACCACCACGTCGAGCGCCGCGTAGCACGCCTCCACCTCCGCGCGGTATCCGGCGAAGGTGAAGCGGTGGGCGAAGGGCGATGTGGCGACGAGCGCGCGAATCGCGTCGAGGTAGCCGCGCGCGCCGTCCGACTCGTCGCCGACGACGACGGCGTGGAGCGAGGGCTCGTCCGCCATCGCGGCCAGCGCGGCGCGGGCGAACTCCATCTGCCCCTTCCAGGGGATCACGCGGCCGACGATTCCCACCGCTACCGCGCCGGGCGCGATCCCCCACTCCGCGCGCACGGCGTCGCGGCGCGATGCGGCGGCCTCGATCCGCTCCGCGTCGACCGGGTCGTGGACGATGGTGATCCGGTCGCGCGCGAGCAGCCCGTCCAGCGCCTCGGCCACGGCGCCGGAGACGGCGATCACCCGCGCCACGGGCCGCATCGCCCAGCGCATCGCGCGGCTGCGGTCCGCGTGGAAGTCGCGCGCGTGCACGACGCAGGGGACGCCCGTCACTCGCGACGCAAGCAGCGCCTCGGGCGGGGTGAAGCCGTTGTTCAGGTGGAGGAGATCGATCCGCTCGCGCCGCAGGAGCCAGGCGAGCCGCGCGGCGTTCTTCGCCGTGACCGCGAGGTCCGCCGCGGCCAGCGCCTTGAAGGCGACCCAGCGGAGCGCGCCGGTCCCCACGCGTGCCTCGATCGCGGCGCGCAGCCGGCCCAGCGAGCGGTAGTTCATCACCCGGCGCAGGGAGCGGACGCGGCGGCCCGCCAGCCAGGTGCGCACGATCTCCGCGTCCTGGCTGGTGACGACCTGCACGTCGTGGCCGCGCAGCGCGCCGAGCGTCAGCGACAGGCTCTTGATCGCGCCGCCGAACCCGAGGCTGTAGTCCACGCAGAGGACGCGGGGGGCGGGGCTCATCTCCGCACCGCGGGCGGTCACACCAGCCCCGGCTGGCGCCCGGCGTCGGCCGGGTAGGCCGGGCGCGCACGGCGGCGCAGGAAGCCGCGGAGCGCCGCCTTCGCCCCCGCGTCGAGCACCTGCCACCCCACCACCAGCGTCGCCAGGGCCAGCAGCAGACCGAAGGCCAGCGAGGCGCGCAGGCTGGACGGCGTCACCAGCAGCCGCGCCGCCGACACGCCCAGGAACAGCATCACCAGCACGGACACCCGCGCCCACGGATAGTGGATGCGGTAGGCCGCCTGCGAGAAGGCGTAGGTCAGCCCGAAGCGCAGCACGTACGCGCCGATGGTGGCCCAGGCGGCGCCCATCATCCCGAAGCGGGGGATGAGCAGCGCGTTCAGCAGGAGGGTGACGGCCACGCTGGCCACCGACACCCACGCCAGCACCCCCGTCCGGCTGCGCAGGTACAGCCCCACGCAGGCGTACGCCGCCCACTGCTGCAGGATGGTGGCGACCAGGATCAGCGGCACCACCCGGTGCGCCGGGAGGAACTCGGGCGCCGCCATCACCGCCAGCACGTCGCGGATCACCGCCGTCATCAGCGCGGCGCCGCCCACCAGCACCAGGGAATAGTAGAGGAACATCCGCCGGTACACCTCGCCCGCGTCGGGGCGCCGGGCCACCTCGAAGCGCCGCGGCTCCCACACCTGGCTGAAGGGGACCACGGTGAGGGTGGAGAGGACGAAGGAGAAGCGGTAGGCCAGCGCGTACACCCCCACCGACGCGGTGTCGGTGAACCAGTTCAGGAAGTAGCGGTCGGAGAAGGTCAGCACGAAGCTCCCCAGCGACACCACGATCAGCGGCGCGCCGAAGCGGGCCAGCTGCCGGAAGCGGGGGAGCGAGAAGGCGACGCCCACGTGGCGCACCGTGTAGGCGCCGAGCGCCAGCGCGGAGGCCCCCGACACCAGCGCGTTGCCGAGCATCACCCCCTCCAGCCCCATCCCGCGGAACACCAGGAACCAGATGTTCAGCGACAGCTGCGCCACCAGCGTGGCCAGGTTGGCGGCCACGAACAGCACCGAGCGCTCGCGGATGCGCATCAGCAGCAGCCCGGGCGCTGCGGCCGACTGGAAGAAGTAGATCAGGAAGAAGATGCGGAAGTACTGCGGATCGGACGCGCCCCTGAACACCAGCTGGTTGAGCGGCCCGGCCAGCGCCATCCCGGCGAGCGCGGTGACCAGGGCCAGCGCGGTGCTCCCCAGCGCGGCCGTGGCCAGCAGCTTCCGCCGGTCGGCTTCGCCGGAGAGCTCGGAGTAGAACTTGAACACGCCCGAGGCCAGCCCCACCCCCGCGATCATGGCGATCACGTCGATGGTCATCCCCAGCAGCTCCAGCACGCCGTAGTCCGCGGTGGACAGGAAGCGCGTGTAGACGGGGAGCATGAGGAAGCTGGCCAGCTTCCCCAGCATCAGCCCGGCGCCGTAGACCAGCGTGTGCCGCCCGACGGTCCTGAACTCGCTCTGCGCGGGCGCGGCGGACTCGCTCACGGCGCCGCCGCGGGCACGGGGCGGCGCACCTCGGCGCGCGGCGCCAGCGACGCCGGGTCGAGCTGGTGCGCGGGCACGAAGGGCGGGGGCGCGTCGCTCCAGGTCTTCCACGGCGCGTCGCCCGCCTTCCACAGGCGGTTCAGGTCGATCACGTCCTTCATGGTGTCCATCGACTTCCAGAACCCGTCGTGGGGATAGATCCCCAGCTCGCGGTCGGCCACCAGCCGGTTCAGCGGGCGGTCCAGCTCCTCGTCGTCGCCGCCGAAGTAGGCCAGCGCCTCGCGGCTGAACACGAAGAACCCGCCGTTGATGCGCCCGCCCAGCAGCGGCTTCTCGCGGAACTCGGTCACCGCGCCGTCCTCGGTCTCCACCACCCCGAAGGGCGAGGGGAGGGGCACGCCCACCAGCGTGGCCGCCCGCCCGCTGGCGCGGTGGAAGTCGACCACGCGGGGGATGGGGACGTCGGAGACGCCGTCGCCGTAGGTGGCCAGGAAAAGCTCCTCGCGCACGTAGCGCCCCGCGCGCGCGATCCGCCCGCCGGTCATGGTGTCCTGCCCCGTCCAGGCGAAGGTGATGCGCCACCCCTGCTCGTCGCCGCCGGGCTCGTGGTGGAACACGCGCTCGCCGCGCCCGTCCAGCGTCAGCGTGTAGTCGCAGCTCAGCCGGAAGTAGTTCTCGAAGTAGTCGGCGATCATCTCGCCCTTGTAGCCCAGCGCCAGCACGAAGTCGCGATACCCGTAGCGCGAGTAGTGCTTCATGATGTGCCACAGGATCGGCCGTCCGCCGATCTCCACCAGCGCCTTGGGGCGGAACTCGGTCTCCTCGCGCAGGCGCATCCCCGTGCCGCCGCAGAGGATGATGACCTTGTAGGGCGATCGTTCGACGGGTGTGGTCACGGGATGCGTCCTCGGCTGGAATCGGGTGCCGGCGCCCGCGGTCGGGCGGCCGGCGCGGATGAAGTCAGGCGGCCGTTGCCGCCGGCGCCGTGGCGGGGACGCGCTCGGCGTCCGGCTGCGGCGCCGCCCCGGCCAGCGCGCGGATGCGGTCGGCCACCGCCTGCGCGGAATCGTCCGGGTGCGCGTGGAAGAGCGCGTTCGCGTGCGCGCGCCGCTCCGCGTGCAGCGCGGGGCGGGCGAGCGCCTGCTCCAGGTGCACCAGCAGCTCGGCGAAGGTCTCGGGCGCCGGGCCGCCGAACGCCTCGTCCAGGTCGTACAGGAAGCCGCGCTCGCCCTGGTACTCGGCCCGGTCGTACACGAAGTGGATCACCGGCCGGTCGAGGAGGAGGAAGTCGATGTAGATGCTGGAGTAGTCGGTCACCAGCACGTCGGCCACGCGCAGCGCCATGGCCACGTCGGGCAGCTCGTTCACCTGGATGAACGCGCCCGAGCCGTACTCGCGGGTGTAGGCGGCGTGCTCGCGCACGTTCGAGTGCCCGCGGATCCCCAGCACCGCGCCGTGCGCCGCCAGCAGCTCCTCCAGCGCCGCCGTCTCGCCGGCGGTGAAGGCGTAGTGGGTGCGCCCGGCCCTGCGCCAGGTGGGCGCGTACAGCACCAGCCGCCGCCCGGCCACCTCGCGCCGCAGCCCCTCCAGCATCCGCCGGTAGTCGGCGGGGAGCCGCTCCTCGGGCTCCACGATGAAGTCGTTGCGGGGGAGCCCGGTCAGCCACACGCGCTCCGCCGGCACGGGCGCGTAGGCCTGCGCCATGATCTCGCGGTCGCGCTCCGACGAGCAGAGGGTGGCGGCGTAGCGCGGCGTCTCGCGGGCCCACCAGTCCTCGCCCGGCGCCATGCGGCAGATCCGCCGCAGCGCCACCCCGTGCGAGAGCTGCACGATGCGGTGCTTGGCGGTCAGGAAGCGGCTGTAGCTGCACATGTTGCGCAGGCTGTAGCCGATCACCACCACCGCGGCGCGGGCCATCCAGTACATCCCCCGCGGCGACCCGGCGTCGACGATGTGCACGTTCGCGCCCTCGACCGGCCGCACCGGCGCGACGCCGCCCCGGGTGAGCACCACCTTGCGGATCGACGGGTCGTCCTTCACCCGCTCGAACACCGCGCGCGGGTTGTCGAGGGTGTGGGGATAGGTTCCCCAGGTGCAGAAGCACCAGGTGGAGCGGTCGACGGGGAGAAGCCGCTCCATCGGCACGAACATGGCGGCGCGCGCCCATTCCACCACGCCCGCGCCCGCGCGCCGCACGGCCTTCGGCATCCAGTTCATCATCGCGTGGCCGATCCCATCGGATGGAAGGCCGCGGTCCGGTCCGTCCCGGCGCTGGGCGCGGGAGGGCGGAGACTGCGGCGGCCGTTCGTCATTGTGCGGTGAGCGTGGGAGGGAGAAGAAAGCATTCCCGGCGTGGTGCCCGTCCGGCTGGAGCGGCAGACGGACTGTTCAATCGCCGTGCCTCCGGGTGGTGATCTCCAAGTTGTTGTCGTATGGGGATTTATCCTCCGGGCGAAGCGGCTTCGCGTGCGGGCGGGGCGCGGGGGGTGTTGCGCGGATGCAACACCACGCCGTCCGCCCGTCCGGCGAGGGAGCCCGCGGCCTCAGGCGGCCGCGTCGCCTGAAGCTCCGGGCGAGTCCTCGCGGGGACGTGTCAGGAGCACGACGAAGGTCTCCCGCGCCTCGCGCAGCACCGTCGCCTCGCCGAGCCCCGCGTCGCGCATCAGCGCCAGGCAGCGGTCGGTGTCGCAGAGCCCGGGGTGCAGCTCGACCACCACCGTGCCGACCCGGCCCAGCAGCGCGCCGTAGCTCTCGGCGAAGCGCTCCTCCGAGCCCTCGATGTCGCATTTCAGCAGGTCGATCGGCTCGCCGGCGGGAAGGAGCGCGTCCAGATCGACGAACGCCACCTCCGTTCCCGTCCCGTCGGCGGCCAGCCCGTTCTGGGGATGGAAGTCGCCCTCGCGCAGCCGCGCGCTGCCGCTCCGCTCCCCCGCCAGGCCGTGCACCAGCCGCACCTGCTCGTGCAGCCCGTTGGCCTCCACCACGCGCTGCGCGGCCTCGCGGCTCAAGCCCGGGCTTCCCTCCACCATGGTCACGTGGAACGGCCGCTCCGGCGACGCCAGCCGCAGCCGGTGAACCAGGCGCAGGGTGAAGTATCCCACGTTGGCCCCCAGGTCCAGCACCCGCAGCGGCGCGCCGGCGGGCGCGCGGCCCAGCGCGGTGTCGATGGCCAGGTCGTACTCGCCGTCGACGAAGATCTCGTTGTACAGGTACCAGTCGGCGGCGCCGCGCACCCACAGGGTGAGGCCGGACTGCAGCCGCCACTGCAGGTCCAGCTCGTCGAGGCCCGCCGCCCGGCGGATGCGCGAGCGGATGGCGCGGGGCACGACCGCGTGGTAGGCGCTGCGGAGGGGGGTGCGCATGGGAACGTCCCGTGACGGTGAAAATGGAGATGCGGCTGCGGCTAGGCCGCGCGGAGGCCGCGCGGCAGCGCCAGCAGCGCCAGGTTCTTCAGCGCGCTGAGCCGTGCCCCGGCGAAGCCGGCCGCGCGGAGGTAGGCCGCGGCGGCCAGCCTGCGCCGGCCGTCGGCCGCGTCCTGCAGCCCCGCGCCCACCCAGGCGCGGCCGGTCCGGCGCCGCAGCGCCGCGCGCTGGCCGCGGGTCAGCGGCTCGCCGGCCAGCAGGCGGAGCGCGGCCAGGTGCGCGTGCGCCATGTCGGACAGGTCGCGGGTGGCGTTGTCGCCGTGGCGGCGGACCTCCACCAGCGGGTCGCGCACGAACGCCACGCCGCCGCGGCGAAACGCGCGCAGGCAGAAGTGCATGTCCTCGCAGATCCCGTAGCGCAGCCCTGCGCGCACCCGCGCCTTTTCCGGAAACGCCAGCCCGCGCAGCGCCTCGGCGCGGAACAGGAGGGTCTGCACCCACGCCGGGATCTCGCCAAAGGAGACCAGCGTGCTGAACGCGTCGCCCTCGATCCGCTCGCCCGCGCCCGCGGCGGTAGGCGTCGTCGGCACCCGCGCCAGCTCGGGATAGAAGGTGAACTGGTCGAGCGGAAACACGCCCTTCTCGTCGAAGCGCACGAAGTTTGAGAACACGGCGGCCAGCGAGGGATCGCCCTCCAGGACGCCGAGCTGGCGGCGAAGCTTGTCGGGGCGCCAGCGGTCGTCGGCGTCCAGGAAGGCCACGTAGCGGCCGCGGGCGCGCGCCAGCCCCTCGTTGCGCGCGGCGCTGATCCCGCGGTTGGGCGTGCGCACCACCTCCAGGCGCGGGTCGCGCAGCGCGGCCAGCACCTCGGGGGTGTCGTCGGTCGAGCCGTCGTCCACCACCACGATCTGCAGGTCGTCCACCCCCTGCGCCTGCACGCTTTCCACCGCCTCGCGGACGAAGCGCCCGTAGTTGTAGGTGGTGATGACGACGGTGGTGCGCATGGGGACGAAGGCGGTGGTGCCCGGGTCAGCGCCGGCGGAGCCAGTCCGCCGATTCGCGCAGGAAGGGAAGGGGATCGGACCAGCGGAATACCTCCGCCCGGCTCCCCGGCGCCGCCGCGGCGCGGAAGAAGTCGAGCACCGCGCGCATGCGCCCCGGCGCGCCGCCGGGGAGCGCCAGCTCGGACGGCGAGCGGCGGAGGCGCAGGAGGAGGTGGTCGACCTCACCCCACTCCCAGCGGCTGCGGATCCCCACGCGCCAGGGCGGCGGATCGCCCGCCGGTTTCGCATCCCCCACCAGCAGCGCGGGGAAGTCCACGCCGGCGTCGGCCGCCAGCTGGAGCGATCCCCAGAAGCGGCCGTTGATCTCCATCAGGTACGGCGTGCCGGTGGCCGCGTCGAGCTTGTACTCCACCATCGCCACCCCCTCCCACCCGAACTCGGCCAGCAGAGCGCGCGAGCGCTCCAGCAGCTCCGGCGGCAGCGGCGTGCTCTCGCGGTAGACGCTGACCCCGCCCGACGGCGGCTTCTCGCGGATGCGGCGGTGCGCGAACGCGGCGGCCACCTCGCCGTCGCGGAGGAGGAGGAAGACGCCGATGCCGGGGCCCGTGATCCGCTCCTGCAGCAGGAGCGGATACGCGGCCGCGGGGATCGTCTCCGCGATCGACGCGAGCTCGTCGGCGTCCGACGCGTACGCGACGGACGTCTTCACCCGCCGCCCGCCCGCGTCGGCGACCGAGCGCGAGGGCTTCACCACCAGGGGAAAGCGCAGCCCGCCGGCGGCCGCCGCGCACTCGTCCGCGTCGTAGACGGCGCGCTGCGCGGGGACGTGGATCCCCACCCGCGCCGCGACCGTGGCGACGGCGGCCTTGTCGCAGACGCGGCGGAACGCCTCCGCGCCGGGGAAGGGGATCTGGATCCCCGCGAACCGCTCGCGCCGGGGGAGAATCGCCAGCAGCGCCGCTTCGGAGACGGGGAGGAGCACGTCCGCGCCCCACGCCGCCGCGCACCCGGCGACGGCGTCCGCGAACGCGCCGGGGTCCGCCAGCGGGTCGGGGACGCGCGCCTGTCCGCGGCACCAGCGCGAGGCGCCGGCCAGCGACCGCGTGCGCGCCGAGCAGACGTGCACGCGGTGCCCCGTCGCGCCCAGCGACCGCACGATGGCCAGCGCCGCCCGCTGCTCGCCGTCCGTCACCAGCACCGTCGCGTGCGGGCGGCGCACGTCACGAGGGCGAGCGGGGCGCAACGACGTCTCCGCGGCTCCGCTGCGCATCTCCGTGACGGTCATGGACGGGGGATCGGGAGAAGGGGGATCACGCGCCCGCCGGCCGCAGCCCGCGGAGCGCGCGCTTCAGGCGGTGGAGCCCGCGCAGGACCGGCGGCGGCGCGAGCGACGCCAGCAGGAGCGCGGCCGACCGCGCCGTCGGCGCCGCGCCGCGGCGGTGGTCGCGCAGCGCGGCGCGCGCGCCACGGCCGTCCAGCGAGCTGAGCCGCGCGTACGCCAGGCGGAGCTGCAGCCGCGCGCGGCCGCCGCGGTAGGCCTGCGTCTCGGCCGGGGTGAGCGCCGGCCGCAGCCGCGCCGCGCGGTCCAGGATCTCCAGCGCCAGGGTCACCAGCCGCGCATCGCCTTCGGACGAGACGATGGAGGCGTGGCCGACGCGGTAGTCCAGCAGCGCGTCCAGCACCACGGCCACGGGCGCATCCGCCGCCGTGCGGAGGAAGAACTCGGTCTCCTCCGCCGCCCGCAGCGACTCGTCGAACCCGCCCACGTGCTCCACCAGCGCGCGCGCCACCACCGCGGACGACGGGAGCGCCACGTTCCCCTGCAGCAGAAGGCCGAAGGCGTCGCCCGTGAACACGGGGACGGCGCCGCCGGCCGTGTGCACCGTCTCGCCGCGCAGCCAGCGGCCGAAGTGCGCCTCGGGCGGCGCGCCGCTCTCCGCGAACACGGCGAACACGCGCGGAAACCCCAGGTGCGGCGCGGGGAGGGGCCGCCCCTGCGGGTCGATCAGCCCGCACCCGCTCACCGTCCATGCCGCGCCGGTGGCCTCGAGCGCGGCCAGTTGCACCTCGAGCTTGCGGGGGCGCCATACGTCGTCCGAGTCGCAGAACGCGATCCAGTCGCCCGCCGCCTCGGCGATCCCGCGGTTGCGCGCGGCCGACAGCCCGCGGTTCTCCTGGCGGATGGTGCGCACCGGCGCGGGAAAGCGCGCGCAGACGGCCGGCGTGTCGTCCGTCGACCCGTCGTCGACGATGATGACCTCGAGCGGCGGCACCGTCTGCGCCAGGATGGAGCGGACGGTGGGCTCCAGCAGGTCGCCGCGGTTGTACGCGGGGATCACCACGCTCACCGCAGCCACGCCGCGCCTCCTTCCGCCGAGGCCGCAAGCGCCGCCTCGTCGCGCCCCGGATCGGACGATGCGGCGCGTGCGCGGCCGCGTCTGCCCGCGGTGACGGCGTGGTACAGCCGCTCGTACGCGCGCACCTGCGCGTCCACGCTGAAGCGCTCGCACGCGGCACGCGCCGCCGCGGCACCCAGCCGCGCGCGCAAGGCGGCGTCGCCGTGGACGCGGGCGAGGGCGTCCGCCACGGCCCGCGGCGAGCCGTTCTCCACCAGCAGCCCCGTCGCCCCGTCGTCCATCAGCTCCTCGGGGCCGCCGCAGCGCGTGGCGACGACGGGAAGCCCCATCGCCATGGCCTGCACCGTGGAGAGCGAGAAGCCTTCGCTGCGCGAGGTCAGCGCGAACGCGTCCGACGCGGCCAGCACCCCCGCCACGTCCTCGCGGAAGCCGGCGAAGGTCACCCTCTCCCCGATCCCCAGTTCCGAGCGCCGTGCGAGGAGATCGTCGTACAGCGCGCCCTTCGCCTCGCCCGCGATCACCACACGGAGGTCGGGGACGCGGTCGCGGAGGAGGGCGGCGGCGCGCAGCAGCACGTCGTAGCCCTTGGCCTCGCGCACGTTACCCACGGCGGCGATCACGAACGCGTCGTCGCCGATCCCCAGCTCGCGGCGGAGCGACGGGTCGCGGCGCGGGGTGAAGCGTGTGGGGTCGATGCCGTTGGGGATGACCTCGGTGAGGCCGGCGCGCAGCCCGCCCTGGGCCAGCACCTGACGGCGGAGGGCCTCGGAGACGAAGACGACGCGGCGCAGCCCGCGGTTGAGCAGCGCCGCCTTGAGCGCGCGGTGGCGCTCGACCGACAGGTCGCCCGCGCCGTGCAGCGTGGCCACCGCGGGCGTGCCGGTGACCGCGCCCACGATGCTGGCGGTGACCGCCGGGCCCAGATAGTGGCCGTGGATCACGTCCACCCGCTCCGCGCGGACGAGACGGGCCAGCCGCGCGTAGTAGCCCACCTCGAAGGGCCGCAGCGTGGGGACGATGACGGGCTCCACGCCGCACTCGCGCAGCCGCGCGTTGATCCATCCCTCGTCGGGAACGACGGCCACGGAGCGCCAGCGGTCGGCGTCCAGCCCGCGCACCAGGTCCACGAGCACCGTCTCGGCGCCGCCCGGGCCGCCGGTGTTGATCAGGTGCAGGACGGTCTTCATCCCCAGCCCCCGCCGCGCCCGGCCAGCGCGGCGCGCGGCTCCGCGGGCGCGAGCTGAGGCCCAGCCGGCTCCTCCGCCTCCGCCGGCGCCGCGGCGGCGCGCTTGCGGGCGTCGAGCGCCGCGTTGTGGAGCGCCGAGGTCAGGGCCAGGTTGATCCAGAAGAACGGGTAGTACAGGACGGTGACGAAGAAGCCGCTGGCCAGGAACCCGACCAGCGCGCCGTCCAGCCCGTGCGCGCTGTCGTGCAGGAAGCGGTTGCCTCCGCCGGGAAGCGACTGCGCGATCTTCCGCGTGCGCCGGTTCACCACCAGCGTGGCGCCGATCATCCCCACGAAGCCCAGCAGCCCCGTGTACCCCATCTCGGCGCCCGCCTCGAGGAAGATGTTGTGCGGGAGCGCGCGGTATCCCCAGTTGGCCTGGTGGTAGTCGGGCCAGTTGGCGTATCCGATCCCCAGCACCGGGTAGTCGCGCATGATCTCGCGTCCGCGCTTCCAGTACTCCTTGCGATTGACCGAGGTGTTGTCGGTGCCCGCGGTCTGGAAGCGCGCCTTCTGCTCGGGGGGGAGGATGACGAGCACGAACACCGTCAGCAGCGCGGTACCCAGCAACGCGCGCGCCCGGTAGCGGCTCTTCAGCAGCATCCACAGCGCCACCGCCGCCAGCCCGAGCACCGCGCCGCGCGAGCTCGAGGCCACGATCCCCGTAACCGCCGTCACCGCCATCGTCCAGAACAGCGCCTTCGTCAGCTTTCCCCAGTGCGGCGACAGCGCGGTGACGAAGAAGATCACCATCGGCAGGTAGATGCACATCTGCACGCCGAACTCGCCGGAGTTCTGGAACCATCCCGGCGCGCCCGTGGTCCCCCAGTCGCGGAAGATGAAGCCGTCCTGGGCCCACGAGCGGGTGCCGTGCTGCGACATCTTGAACGAGTAGACGAGGAAGCTCAGCAGGAACACCAGGAAGCGCCGCTCGGTGTTCACGATGCTGGAGATCAGCAGGTAGATCAGAACCCAGGAGAAGTACTCCTGCAGCTTGGCGAACGACGCCTCGGGCTTCCACGCGAACACCGACGACGCCAGCAGGACGACCGTGTAGGCGCCCAGCATGGCGTCGGCCACCGTGTGCAGGCGGATCCGCCCGCCCTCCAGCACCAGGTAGGCGATGACGGTCAGGATCACGCAGATGAGCGCCCAGGGCGGGCCCACCAGCGAGTCGTAGATGGACTGCGGGCGGACGTACTCCAGGAACAGGTAGCCGCAGATCAGCCAGAACGACGCCGGCTGCGTCTTCAGGAACTCCCAGATCTCGCCGGGGCGAAGCGCGTACAGCGCGTCGGCGGCGCCGGCCGCGGGCGCGGCCCGCGCGGCGGCACGGGAGCGCGCCGGCCGGCGCCCGCGCCTGAAGCCTTCGTACGTTGCGACGATCTCGGCGGCGGTGACGTTGTGGGGTGCGTCCATGCGGGGGTCGGGTCGGGGAAGGCGGCCCCGGGAGGAATGCGTGGGCGCCCGGCCGGCGCGCGCGTTGGGAGCACGACGCGCGCCCGCGCGGGGCGCAGGCACGCCCGTCCGCCGCGCCGCCCGTTCCGCGCGCCCGTCCAGCATCCGCGCGGAAAATCGCCCGGCCACGGCGATGCCGCCCGCGCCTGCCCGGGACGCACGTCACGCTGAGTGATGCGCGCGCGCAACACCCGTCGCATCCCCGCGGCGGAGCGGGGAGGCGCGGGCGGCGAAGTCCAGCGCGCGCATTAGCTTCCCCATGTCGCCCCGCGATCCGGCGGCGGATCGGGAGGATCCGGGGGCGTCAGGCGACGCCGGCGGCGATCTCCGTCGCCTGGGGAGAGGGGGCGGACGGAGCCGCCGCGAGCAGCTCCACCCCGTGGCGGCGGAAGAGCGCGGCCGCGGGCTCCAGCGGCCGCCAGCGCACGAATCCGCGCAGCGGCGGCATCTCGACCACGGTAAGCACGCCCACCGCGCGGAAGCCGATGCGCAGGAAGGTCCGCGCGGCGGGGAGGTTGTTCAGGTAGCACTCCGCCCACACCCGCTCCACCCCCTCGGCGAACGAGCGCTCCAGCAGGTGGTGCATGGTGCGCTTGTTCAGCCCCGCGCGGCGGAACGCCGGCGCCACCCCCGCGCGGAGAATGCGCGCCTCGCGCTCCAGCATCCGCCCGTAGTAGGTGGGAAAGCCCTCCGCCGTGCCGAACTGCATCCAGCAATAGCAGGCGACGTCTCCGTCGATCGTCCCCACCACCGCCTCCTCGCCCCAGCCGAAGGGGGCGTGGAAGGTGTCGGTGAGGCCGGGATACCACGCGGCGTCGATTCCCCCACGGAAGCGCTCCATCTCCGCGAAGGTGCGCACGCGGTGCAGCTCCAGTGGCGGCCCCTGCGGCCGCGGCGCCGCGGCGAACCCCGCGGGCGTGGCCGCGAAGACGAGCTCGCGGCGCCAGAGCGTGCTCTCCGCCAGGAAGCGCAGCTTTCCCGCGAGGCCGACGTAGCGCGGACCGGTGAAGCCCTTGCCGCGCAGGCGCGCGGCCACGCCGCTCAGCACGCGCGCCTCACGCGGGCTGGGCGGCGGGCTCCGCGGCGGTGCGCAGCCGGCGGAAGTGCCGGTCGCGGTAGATGCGCCGCGCGGTCTGCAGGAAGGGGAGCGCGCTGCGGTGGAAGGTCGGGTGCGGCACGTCCCCGCCCCCGAACTTGTTCTTGAACTGGCTGGTGCCGCCGCACATGTCGTACGCCGCGATCCCGTTCTCCGCGGCGAAGCGGATCACCTCCCAGTGCAGCGCCTCGTTGGGGCACAGGTGCTGGTGCCGCAGCCAGCTGGCCGCGCCCCAGAAGTAGATGCAACGCGCGTCGTAGGGGAACAGCCCCGCCGCCAGCACCTCGCCGTCCTTCCGCGCCCAGAGCGGGAGGAGGCGCCCCGCCGGCGTCAGCCGCTCGAACAGCGAGCGCGGGCGCTCGATCCCGAACGGCCGCACCATCCCCTGCTTGCCGTAGACCTCGCCGAACTGGTCGTAGAAGTGGTCAACGATCGCGGGATCGTCCGTCCGCTCCACCACCACGCCGCCCTTCTCCGCCTTGCGCACGCGGTTGCGCGCCTCGCCCCGCAGCGCCGCCCACGCCTCGCCGGGCGACGGGGGGACGGGAACGAGGTGGGTGACGCCGTCCTGCACCTGGAATCCCATCTCCGCCATCATCCCCTGCTCGAGCGAGGGATGGCCGAGCTCCAGGTGGAGGAAGTGGCGGGGTCCGGAGAGGCGGACGAGCGCATCGATCACCTCGCGCATCTCGATCCCCTCCCGCACCAGCGGCCCCATCCAGTTCGTCCCCGTTCCTCCCAGCGGGCTGCCGTGGATGGGCACCATCATCCGCGTGATGCGCAGCCCGCAGTGCACGCCCACCCGCTCGCCGTCGCGGACGATGTCGAAGCAGGCGATCCGCCCGTCGGGGTGGATGTCGAGCACGTGGTCCAGCCAGGCGCTCTCGTGGAAGAGCGTCTTGCCGGGATACGCGCGGACGACCTCGTCCCAGTCCGCGGGACGCCCGGGGAGCGGCACAAAGCGGATCATGCGGCCGCGCGGGTGCGGGGGGACGGGAACCGCGCGCGAAGCAGGGTAACGAGGTGTCGCATCTCCAGTCCCCACCGGGTGATGGGCGAAATCTCCGCCGTGCCGCGGGCCGCCAACTGGTGCTCGAGGATGGCGGACGCGGGGACGAACCAGCCGTCGCGGCCGGCCACGTGCCGCAGCGCGTCCTCCACCTCGGGATCGACCCGGCCGCCGCGCGCGAACCCCTTGCCCAGATGCGTGGAGAGGATGCAGGCGCCGCCTTCTTCCACGAGTCGATCGACGGCCGGGCGCGTGACCAGCCGCTTGAACGCGGCGGCGTCGGGCGCGTCGGCGGTGCTGAACCAGTGCTGCACCCACGGCGTCGACCCCAGGCGATACGGACCGTGCGGAGGGATGGCGCCGGAGTTCAGCACGGGGAAGGTGAAGCCGCGCACGAACCTGAAGCGCGCGCGGCACGCGTCGCCCCAGAAGCGGGGAGAGGTGGCGACGTGCCCGTCGAACCGCGGCCGCCGCGCGATGCGCTCTGCGGCGAGCAGGGGAAGGCGGAGGAGCGCCGTGCGGTAGCGGTGCGCGCCCCAGTACAGGTTCTCGCCGTTCTGCCCGTGGTTGCAGTGAATGGACATCGGCGCGCCGACCTGCTCGTCCAGGAAGCGCAGGCCGCGCAGCGTCCGCTCGCGGTCGCTGGTTTCCATCGTGGCGCCGTGGAAGGCGAGTTCGAACCCGCGCTCCACCAGCCCGCGCACGAAATCGAGGTATTCGGGATCCTGCAGCGTCGCCCCCGCGAAGTACAGGTCGCTTCCCTCCGGGCAGTCCAGCGGCCACGCCGTCTTCGTGGTCCGCATCCCCAGCGAGTGCAGGAGATCGTAGACCGGCCGCACGTTCTCCACCGTGGCGTCGTCGGTGTCGTCGAGGATGGTGAAGGCGAAGCGCTTCCCGCCCGGATACAGGCCGCCGCCGCGAACGGCTGCGTCCGCGGCGGACGAGGGAGAGGGCGGGGGAGAGAGGACGGCGGACATCATCACTCCGGCACCGCGGGCGCGACGGCCGCCGCGGGGAGCGCGCGACCGCGCGGCGTGGCGAGGAGGTCGTCGAGCTCGCGGACCAGGTCGTCGCGCAGCCGCTCCTCGCCGCCCAACGACAGGGCGAAGCGGCGCCCGCGTTCGCCGATCTCCGCGCGGAACGCCGCGTCCAGGGCCACGCGGGCGACGGCGGCGCGCAGCGCGTCCGCATCAGCGGGCGGGACGATCGCGGCGACCGTGTCGTCCAGAACGTCGCGCGTGGCCGCCGACTCGGTGATGATCACCGGCTTCCCCATCGCCATGGCCACCAGCAGCGTGCTGATCCCCGACGGCGAGAGCATCCCGGGGACGATGGGAAGCACCACCGCGCGGCAGCGGGCGATCCACGCGTTCCACGAGGCGGGCGTGCCGTCGTCCGCCACCCGCTCCACGTTCTCCGGCCAGTCGACGGCATCCTCCCGCGTCCCGTGCTCCTCCACGCGTCCCCACGGCGCCAGCACGACGCAGCGGTGCGGCGATCCGCGGAACGCACCGCACAGCGTGGTGAAGTCGCGGTTCGATCTCCCGCAGGCCAGGAAGAACCCCTCGTCCACGGTCTCCGTCCGCAGCACCTGGTCGTGCGTGTTGACCTTGAAGGGGACGTAGCGCACGCGGTCCGGCGGGATGGCGTAAACGCGGCGCAGCTCCGCCGTGTCGCGGAAATAGAAGACGAAGCGGTCCACCGCGCCCAGCAGCCAGCGGCGCACGGCAAAGCGCATCCGGCCGCGCGCGGCTTCGGGGCGGGTGAGCACCAGGTCGGCGGAAAGGATGCGGCAACGGGCGAAGGGGAGGAGCTTCTTCGCCGCGCAGAGCAGCAGGAGCGAGCGCACGTCGATGTTCAGCAGCGCCGCGTCGTACCGCCACACCGCGAGGCAGCGCGCGACCGCCCGCCACCCGCGGGCGCGGTCCGCGCGCACGGGCGTGACGGCGCGGCCGCCGAGCGTGCGGCCGTCCAGCCACGGCGTGTTGGTCAGCACGCGGAGCGGGGGCGGGCTCATCACCGGCTCACTTGCGGTAGCGGCGCCCCTTCCCGGACGCGATCAGCGCCAGGGAATGGAGCCGGGCCCAGTAGTACAGCCAGTACAGGGCCAGGTTGGGCGCCAGCGCGGCCACCCGCCGCGCCTTCGCGCAGCGGTACGCCACCGTGGCCGCGGGCACGGCCAGCTGCAGCGCCAGCGCGCCGCCCAGCGCGGCGGGGAGGGGAACGCCCGGCCGGAAGAGGAGCGCCACGCCAGCCAGCGTGCAGGCCAGATGCGCCGCCATCATCGCCAGCGGCCGGTCGAACCGCGGGCCGCCGACGGTGGCGAACATCCCCAGCCCGTGCCACACGGTGCGGCGCCAGAACTCCCGGATCGAGCGCGGGTTCCCCAGGTGTACCACCGACACACGCGCGCATTCCCAGATGGGGAGCCGCGCCTCCAGCAGCCGCCGCCCGATCTCCGAGTCCTCGCCCGTGGCCAGGTCTTCGCGGAACCCGCCGACCGCGTCGAACGCCGCGCGCGAGATGAAGAAGTTCGCCGAGTTGAGGTAGTGCACGAACCGGTCGCGGCCCACGAAGTGGAGCGCGTCCCAGGCCGCCTCGATCCAGTGCCCCCCTTCCGGCGCCCGCGCCTCGCACCCGGTGGCGGCCGCGCCCGTCCGCCCCAGCGCCGCGATGGCCTCCTCGAGGTAGCCCTCGGGGACCAGGCAGTCCGCGTCGACGAAGGCGAGGTACGCCCCGCCGCCCTCGCGCGCGCCGGCGTTGCGCAGCGCCCCGATGCTGCCACCTTCCCGCCGGATCACCCGCACCCCGTCCGGCTCCAGGCTGCGGAGGAACTCGTACGAGCCGTCGGTGGAGCCGTGGTCGACGTACACGACCTCGGCATTGCCCCAGCACCGTGCCGCCGCGAGCACCGACGGAACGGTGTCGCGCAGGTAGCGCATGGTGTTCAGCACCGGCACCACGAGGGTGACGCCCGCCGCGCGCGTCTCCACGCCGGGCGCGCCGGATGCCGCGGCGCGGGCCTCGTCCGCCGCGGGGAGAGAGACCGCGCTCACGCGGCGGCCTCCCACGCGAAGCGGCAGCCGTGCTCCACGCGCGACACCACCCAGCGGAACTTCCCCGAGCGCTCGCGCGGGATCGAGTCCACGCGCTCGATCTCCACCGCCATCCCCGCGCCCAGCCGCGCGGCCAGTTGCGCCACCAGCGCGGCCTCGTCGCCGGCGGTGAACGCTTCGCCCGCCACCAGCTTCACCTGCAGCCGGTCGGCGCGGTCCTGCACCAACTGCGACTCCCGGATCTGCGGATAGGGCTTGAAGGGATGGGTGAGCACCGAGGGCGAGATCATCCGTCCGTCCGGCGTCACCACGATGTCCTCGGCCTTGGTGGTCACCGGCTCGATGCGCGCCAGGGTGCGGCCGCAGGCGCAGGGCTCGCGGCGGATTGCGGTCACGTCGCCCGTGCGGTAGCGCAGCAGCGGCATGGCCGTGTTGTGCAGCGACGTCCCCACCAGCCAGCCGGGCGTCCCGTCGGGCACCGGGTTCCCCTCGTCGTCCACCACCTCGGCCACGCCGTACTCCTCGGCCAGGTGCTTCCCGTCGTGCGCGGCGCACTCGGTGGCGAAGAGGGTGCGCTCGGCGTGGCCGTAAAAGTCGAACGGCACGCACCCGAACGCGGCCTCCATCGCCTCGCGCTGCACCTGGTGCAGCGTCTCCGACGAGGTGAACACCGCGCGCAACGGCAGCGTCTCGCCGCGCGCCAGCAGGTGCCGGGCGAGGATGAAGAGGGTGGAGGGATACCCTTCAAGGAAGCGCAGTCCGCGGCGGCGGATCTCGTCCACGTAGCGCGGCAGGTGCTGCGGGGACAGGTGGAACGACGAGAACCAGACCTGGCGGTGGACCGCGTTCACCCGCCAGAACGGCGGGCGGGCGGCGTCCGTGGGCACGATCACCCGCCCCAGGAGGAGGCCGATCCAATCGCGCTCGCCCATTCCGCCCCACGCTTTCTGGCGGCGGTCGACTGCGTCGTTCATGACACAGGTGTTGCGGGTGTACCACAGGGAGAGGGGGGATCCCGTCGTCCCGCTGGTGTGCCCGTGCGCCCAACTCCGCCCCGGCCGGGGCTTCGTCCAGAGTTCCGCCGCCCGCCCGCGCACCGTCTCCTTGTCCAGCAGCGGCAGCCGGGGGAGGTCGGCGACTCCGCGGACGTCGGCGGCGCCGACGCCGGCTTCGTCCATCACCCGGCGGTACCAGCGACTGCGCTCGTACGCCACGCGCACCACCTCGCGCAGGCGGTCGTCCTGCCACGCGCGCAGCCGCTCGGCGGGCCAGCGCTCCGACTCGGCCAGCAGCGCCACGGCCGCCCTGTACGGCGCGCCGCGGCGGTAGGCGGAGATGCGAAGTCCATAGGCGTTCAGCAGGAGCGTCTGTGCCCAGGCGGGAGAGCGCCGGTACAGCGCGTCGGAAGAGATCGAGAGGGGCATCCGGACGGGAAGGGCTCGGGAGGACCGCCGCCGGCGCGCGGCGGCGGCCGCCCTGCGGGGCAAGGACGATGCCCGTTCCGCCCCACGCGCAGCCGCGTTCGGGGCGCGAGGCACGGATCTTCCGCCCCGTCGCCGCCGGGCCGCACCCCTCCCCGGAGCCGCCCGCCCCGCCACTCCGCTCCCCCCGGGATCCGACCCTGATGAACGTGGTATCCGTGTGCCGCGACGGCGCCTTGGCGTACCCCGCGCCGCACGACCACTCGCCGCCGGAGCCGTTCCCCGAATCGCCCTTCCCCGGCGCGCCCCCGGGTGGCAACCGCGTCTACGCCCTGGTCCGCCGCGCGCTGCAGGCGTCCGGCGCCGATGCGGGCCGCTTCGGCACCCCCGCGTGGAACCCGCTGGGCGAGTGGATTTTGCCCGGCCAGCGCGTGTTCGTGCTTCCCAACCTGGTGGTGGAGCGGCGGCCGGGCGAGCCGGAGGCGGACTTCCGGGGGAAGTGCACGCACGGCTCGGTGCTCCGTGCCGTGCTCGACTACGCGGCGCTCGCCGCG
Source organism: Longimicrobium sp. (assembly GCA_036377595.1). Lineage (NCBI taxonomy): Bacteria > Pseudomonadati > Gemmatimonadota > Longimicrobiia > Longimicrobiales > Longimicrobiaceae > Longimicrobium > Longimicrobium sp. Next base: position 29,354 of record DASUYB010000143.1, read on the forward strand.
GGCGGGGCCGAGCGGGTGCGGTTCGGCAACGCGTCGCTGCAGTCGTGCGACTACGCGTCGGTGGCGGCGGAGACGGGCGCGGCGGCGGTGGGCGCCTTCTGGGCGGAGCACGACGGTGACCGCGGCCCGCTCGACCTGCGTGCCACGGTGACCCGGTGGACCCGCTTCGGCGCGTTGCTGGAGCGCCGGACACGCCACCCCGAAGACGTGGTGCACGTGGACCTGGGGGCGGACAGCCTGCTCGACGAACTGTACCGCGGCGGCCCGGCGCCGGAGTTCCGGGTGGGCGACTACGACCACCGCGAGATGGCCGAGTACCACGCCCCCGGCCGCCACGTCTACGCAGTGCACCGGGCCGTGCTCGAGGCCGATGCCATCGTAAGCGTACCCAAGCTCAAGACGCACGAGAAGGTGGGGATCACCTGCGCGCTGAAGGGCACCGTGGGCGCCATCGCCCGCAAGGAATGCCTGGCTCACCACCGCAAGGGCGGTGCGGGGCAAGGTGGAGATGAGTACCCCGGCGGCACCCCCGTCCACCTGCTGGCGTCGGAGATGGCGGACCGGGTGACGACGATGGACGCCGGAGTGGGCGCGAACCTGGTCCGGGTAGCCAGCAAGGGGCTGTACCGCGCGCTGCGCGTGGGGCCGGGAATCATGGCGGGGGGATGGCACGGCAACGACACCGCGTGGAGGATGGCGCTCGACATCGCCCGCATCCTCCGCTTCGCGCGGGCGGACGGCACGCTGGCGTCCACGCCGCAGCGCACGCACCTGGTGCTGGTGGACGGGATCGTGGGCGGCGAGGCGGAGGGGCCGGTGTATCCGCGCGGCAACCCCTGCGGGGCGGTGGTCTTCGGCAGCGACCCGGTGTGGGCCGACGTGGCGTGCGCGCGGGTGATGGGCTTCGATCCCGCCGCCATTCCCCTGGTGGCCCGGGCGCTCGACCCGCTGCCGTACCCCGCGACGGAACTGCGCGAAGGTGACGTGCACGTGATGGTGGACGGAAGCCCCGCCGGCCTGGAGGACCTCAACCGGGTGCTGGAGCGCGGCTTCGTTCCGCCCAAGGGATGGAAGGGACATGTGGAGGCCGGCCGCCTTGGGACCGCCGCGATCGACTGAGCGCCGCCGCAACCGTTGGAGTCCGGTGGTCAGGAGACGTGGTGGACCTATCCCCTCGCGCAATCCCCAGGATGTCTCAACAGCATTGAATCTCACGGAGGGAACAGAGGGAACGGAGGAAATCAGGTCGGTCCTCCCTTCCCCTCCGTTCCCTCCGTGTGGTTTATTTTTAACCGTGATTCGAATAGCACGGTCATCCGTCGAATCCGGGCTACGCGGAGCCGCGGAGGACGCGGAGACGAACCCTCGTGCAGTTCTCCGTGTTCTCCGCGTGAGGAAAAGCAGCTCTCGACTCCGCACGGTAGCCTGACCCGAAGGGGATGAGCCGGCTCCGGAGGCGCAATGCACCACGGCCCGGGATCCGATCGGGATCCCGGGCCGCCGCGCGTGAGAGCGTCCGCGCCGCTTACGGCAGGCGCCCGGTCGAGAGGCTCACGTTGTCCCAGTAGCGATACTCGTCGAAGGTCCCGTTGTAGTTGACCTGGTCGCCCACCATGAAGTACCGGAAGCGCTGGGCCGACGGGCTGTACGTCCACCCGGGGTCGCTCCAGCGGAAGTCCGTCTTCTCGTACAGGAGCCGGCCGTCCACCCAGATCCGCACGATGCCGTCGCTGGACGTGTACGCGGAGTTGAGCGTGATCTGCATCTCCACCTGGTACCAGCGCCCCGGCTGCAGCGTGCCCAGCTCCGGCGACATCACCTCCACCGCCCGCCCGTCGGTGCCCACGTAGCCGCCCGAGAACTTGAGCGCGTATCCGAACGAGGTCAGGATCGCCCAGAACTCCGGCACCCCGGTGCTCAGGTCGCGCTGCCAGTACAGCAGCTTGCGCGCGGCCTGCTCCGAGCCCGCCAAGGGCGGCGCAAAGTACACGTCGCCGCGGAAGAAGATGCTCTGCCCCAGCCCGATTCCCGGCACGTACTCGGCCCCGAACGAGCGGTTGAGGTCGGCCGCGGTCCCCGCGTAGTGGATCTTCACCACCTTGCCGTGGCCGCCGCCGGTGGGGTCCGTCGCCACCGACAGGTCGTTGGGCGCCTGGGTGTAGGGGTAGACGTACGGCAGCAGGCTGCCGTTCTCGAAGTCGCTCGAAGCCAGCACCGTGGCCGTGCCCGGGGTGCCGCCGCTGGTGGCCGTCTTCACCGTCACCGGCGCGGTGGCGGTCTTCCCCTCGGCCGTGGCGGTGATGGTGGCCGAGCCGTCGGCCAGCGCGAACACCACGCCCAGCGGCGACACGTTGGCCACCGTCGGGTTGCTGCTGCTCCAGGTGACCACGCGACCGGTCAGCGCGGTGCCGTTCGCGTCCTTGGCGATGGCCGAGGCCTGGGCGTTCTGCCCGGGCGCCAGGGTGAAGGACGAGGGCGATATCGAAAGGGTGGCGATGGGCGTCTGCTGCACGCTCACCTGCGACTGCCCGGCCGCGCCCGACGCGGCGGTGGCGGTCACCATGGCGCTTCCCTCGGCCACGGAGTGGACCACGCCCGACGGGTCGACGGTGGCCACGGCCGGGTTCGACGACGCCCAGGTGTAGCTGGTGCCGGGCACGGCCGAGCCGCCGGCGTCGGAAGCGACGGCCGACAGGTTGAGCGTCTGCCCGGTGGCGAGGGTGACGGCGGCGGGCGAGATGGCCACCGCCGTGACGAGCTGGACGACCTGGATCATGGACGTGTCCGCCTTTCCGCCTGCGGCGGCCACCACACGGGCAAGGCCGGTGCCGCGGGCGCGGACCAGCCCGGCGGGGGTCACGGACACGACGGTGCTGTCGGCGGTGCTGAACGAGGGGACGGCGTTGACCTGCTTCCCGGTTCCGTCGTAGGCGGTGGCGCTCAGCTGCACGCTGTCGCCGATGGCCTTCAGGATGTATGCGTCGGGGGTCACCACCACGCTGGCGATCTGCCTCGGCTTCACCCGCACCGTGGCGGTGCTGGCGGCCTTGCCGTATACCGCGGTGACGGTCGCCTCGCCGTCCTTCAGCCCGGTGACGTTGCCACTGGCATCGATCGTGGCCACGGAGGGCGCCGAGGTGCGCCACTCGGGCGAGCCGCCGCCCGACACCGTGGCGGTCAGGTGCGCGGTCTCGCCGGGCGCCAGCTCCACCTCGGGCGTGGCGATCTGGATGAAGACCTCGCGCGTGGATCCCACGGCCGAGCCGCTGCCGTCGCATGCCGCCAGGGCGGCCGCGGCGGCGGCGGGGATCACGATACGAAGCTTCCGAAACAGGTTCATCTTTCTCGTCTCCAGTCCAATTGCTGTCGGTTGTCCGACCGGACCGGCCATTTTCCGCCATGACAGACGGGGCCGCCGGGAGGGACTCCTCGCTAGGGGAAGTCGACCTCGCTGGCGGCCCGGCGGACGTGGCAGGACGAGTCCCGCGGTAGTCCCGTAGCTCTGCGTCGCCGCCTTTCGGCGGTTTTGCTCTGAGCAGCTGTGTCGAGGGGCGTGCCCGACCCGGCGCCCTGGATGGCGGGCGCGCGGTGGGCCTCGGGTTGTCGAGTTTTGCGGCAAAAAGAAAAGCAACGGGCATTCCAGCCCGTTGCCTGTGCGCTCGCCGCTGCGCAAGTGCTTACATCACAAGCAGTTGCAAAGATATTGCAGAAGCATTTGTTTGTCTACCCCCCTCTTGCATGCCGCAACGATTCACGCAAAACGACCACGCGAAATGTGATACGTGGTCGCCCGTGAAGTGCTCGCGGACCAGACTGCCGCGGCACTGCTTATCGAAGCATAAGCTCAGGAAAAAGAACGTATTACGCAGATGGGCGAAGGTCGCGGAGAATCGAGCCCCTCTGCTACGTCAGTTGCTGCGCGTGGGGACGGTCTTCCATGATCCGGAGGTGAGGGAAGGGACTACACGTACACCGGCGGCTCGGTCGGATCGACGTCCATGCTGCCGTCGAATCCGCGCGCGGGAATCGGCGGCGTCGTGCCGCCGTGGAGCATGGAGACGATCGCCTCCAGGTCACGCGGCGTGAGACGGGAGTGCGTCGGAAGGGTCACCAGCCGCGCGGCGAGCTCCTCGGCGCCGGGCCAGCGCCGCTCGGGGCCGGCCAGCCGCGGCCGGACGGCGTCGAGCGAGCCAAGCGGCGTGGGATAGCCGCGGATGACGCCGAGCCGCGCCGCCTCCGCGGGGAGCGCGCGGTCGAGGAGGACGGGGAGGCGGAGGAAGCCCGGGTCCGCGCCGTCGACCGGGCGCATGCGGCGGATGCCGGGGATGCCGGAGATCGCGTCCAGCAGCGCGCGCGCGTTCCGGCGGCGCGCGTCGGCCTCGCGCTCGGCGGCGGCGCGGGTGCGGCGCAGCAGGACCGCGGCGGTGCGGGGAAGGGCGGACGGCGGGCGGGGGGGATGGTACACCGTCTCGCCCAGCGCCAGCCCGGGGACGGCGGCGGGGAGCGCGTACAGCGACGGCCGCCCCAGCATCCACTGCGCGGCCGCCACGGCGACATTCGCGAACTCCTCCATCGTCCCCGCCGCGGGGATCGCGGGGAGCTCGATCTCCGCCGCGCGGGAGAGGAGCGCGCCGCCGCGGCCGCCGGTCCATCCCTTCCCGCGCCCGAAGCTGAGGACCGACAGCGCGCCGAATCCCCCCGCCGCCCGCCCGCGCCACGCCGCGCCGTGCCCCTGCGCCGCGTCCTCGATCACTATCGCCCCGTGCTTCTGCGCCAGCGAGAGCACGTCCCTCCACGCCGGGGGATATCCGTACGTCCACGCGGCCACCATCACGCGCGCGCCCGCCGCCAGCACGCGCTCGAGCGAGTCCAGGTCGGGCGAGAGGGTGAGCGGGTCGACGTCGTACAGGGCGATGGGCACGTCCGCGCCCACCGCCGCCGACGCCACCTCGAAACAGGTGTACGCGGGGAGGGCCACGGGCGCGGAGGCGTCCCCCGCGGCAGCGTGCGCGGCGGAGACGGCCAGCTGCAGCGCCTGGGTGCCGCTGCCACAGAGGAGGCCGGACGCCGCGCCGTGCCGCGCCGCCAGCAGCGCGAGCAGCCGGTCGGCGCCGCCGCGGGCGGGGCGGAGCGCGGCGCCCGTGGCGGCCAGCAGCGCGCGCGGCGCCAGCGGCGAGTACGCGGCGAGCTGGCGGCGCATCAGGGGAAGTGGCGGGAGAGCGCGGGGCCCAGGCGGTTCGCGACCGCCATCGGCAGGCGGCGCCAGGCGGAGACGGCCAGCCGGTACGCCGCGCCGTCGGCCGAGGGCGTCCCCGCGTCTCCGCCGGGCGACCAGGTGATCCAGGGGAGCACGGCCTCGGTGCCGCCCCACTGCTGCTTGAAGCGGTGCGTGGGGCCCCCCGGCGTGCATCGCCCGAACGAGAACACGCGCTGCCCGCGGGCGATCGCCTCGCGCATCAGCCCCCAGTACAGCAGCATGTTGGGCGCGGCCGCGTTGTGCTCGCGCAGCGACGACGCCCAGGTGATCTCCATCTCCCCGCCGGAAAGGAGACAGCAGGCACCGGCGACCGGCTCGGCGCCGCGGTACACGGCCGCGAACACGGTCTCGCCGCCGAAGTGCCGGGCGATCGCGGCGAACCAGGGGCGGGGGAGGACGGGCGTGCCCAGGTCGCGCATGTTGCGCGCGAACACCGCGTAGAACGCGTCGAGCTCGCCGTGGCCGCAGCGGAACTCCATCCCCTCCTTCTGCGGCCGCTTGATCTGGCTGCGGAGCTTGGCGCGGAAGCCCTTCTCCCACAGCTCCTCCGCCGTGCCGGGGAGGGCGAGGTAGCTGCCGACCTTGCGCGGCGGCGCCGTCGCGGCGGGGAAGGGGAGGTCCGCGCGGAGGCGCAGCTCCAGCACCTTCGCGCCCGATCGCTTCGCCTCCTCCAGCGCGTGCGTGGCGAGAAGCGCGCGCGCCTTTTCGTCCCCCAGCGGTCCGCCGTCGTTCAGGAAGGGCATGGAGACGAGGTGGTGGCCCGTCAGCCGGCTGCGCACGCGGACGAGGGGAAGCACGCCGCGCCACTCGCCCTCCTCGTCCTCCGCCGCCCAGAGCAGCGTCTCGTGGCCCAGCACGTCGGCCATCACCGCGCGCCAGGCGGCCCGGTGGCAGAGCGTGGCGCCCTCGCCGCCGCGCACGAACGCGTCCCACCGCGCCGCGTCGTCCGTCGCCGCGACGCGGAGCGTGGAGGCGGGCGCGGCGGTCAGGCCGGGAGCGGGCACGGCGCCTCGGCGGGGTGCGGGGAAGCGGCGAGCCCGAGCGTGCGGGCGATGGGCTGGAAGCGGAACTCGCCCAGCAGGCGCCGCAGCCGCGGGACGGTGCGCGTCAGCCCGCCGTAGTGGCGCAGGCGCGTCTTCGGCGACACGCGGAAGCGCGGCTGCTCCGGGTCCAGCTCCCACGGGTGGATGTAGAAGGTGCCGGGGACGCCGCGCCGCTCCGCCTGCCGCAGCGCGTTGGCCACGACGCCGAACGGCAGCAGACGCAGGAACGCGCCGCCGCCGGCCGGAAAGACGCGCCCCGCGACGCGCAGGGTGGCGGGGGGAAGCTCGTGCAGCGTCCCGGCCTCGCGGGCGATGCGGTGCGGGTCGCGCGCGTCCGCGGGCCAGCCGTGGCCACGGCCGGGAAAGACGCTGGAGTCGTACGCGTAGCCCTCCTCCAGCAGCGCGTCGAACGCCCACGCGCGCTCGGGGGTGATGGAGAAGCTCGGCGCGCGGTACCCCAGCACCGGCGCGCCACCGGCGTCTTCCAGCGCCGCTTTCGAGTCACGGATCGACGCTCGGAACTGCTCCGGCGTCAGCGACGACACCCGCTCGTGGCCCCACCCGTGCGACGCCACTTCGTGCCCCGCGGCCGCGACGTCGTGCACCAGCGCGGGGAGCCGCGCGGCGACCCAGCCGAGGACGAAGAAGGTGCCCGTCGCGCCGTGCCCGGCGAGCAGGTCCAGCAGCCGGCGCGTGGACGCGTCGACGCGGCTGGGGAGGCGCTCCCAGTCGGCGCGCGGCACGTACGGTTCCAGCGCGTGGACCTGGAAGTGCTCCTCGACGTCTACCGTGAAGTGGTGATTCATGATGGGCGGGTGGCGGAATCCGGCGGATGGCGCGCACTACCCGCGTGCACGGAGCGCGCCCGCGATCGCCCGGGGCCGCCGCGATGGCGATGTTGCCGCGCTGGCGCCGAATCTCCGCCCTTCTCGCGATCCGGAGATGGCGCGGGGAGAAGCCCGTCTCCGCCCGAAGGTGATGCATGGATGCAACACCCCCTCGAACCGACGATCCTGATCTCCCCGTCTCGCTTGAAATCGCCTGATCGGCTGCAGCGTCTGGCCTCCCTCGCCGTCGTCGCCGCCGTGCTGGCGGCGGTGCTGGTGCAGCAGCCGGGCGAGGGCGCCGCCGTCTCCTTCTGCGTCGCGTGTGGCGAGCGCGGGGTGGCGGACGCGCTGCGCAACCTCCTCCTCTTCGTTCCCGTGGGGATGGCGGCGGCGGGATGGTTCCGCGCCTCCGCGGCCACCGTGGCGGCGTGCGCGGCGATGTCGCTGGGCGTCGAGGTCGCGCAGTTGTGGATCCCCGGACGCGATCCGGCATTGAGCGATCTCCTCTTCAACACCCTCGGCGCGGCGGCGGGCGTGGCCCTGGCGCGCTCGCGGGCGGCGTGGCTGCGTCTCCAGCGGCGCGCGGCGGGGCGGCTGTCGCTCGCCTGGGCCGCGCTGGTGTGGATCGCCGTTGCGGCGACGGGGGTGCTGCTCGCGCCGCCCGCGGGCTCGCAGCGCAGGGTGACCGGGACGCGGGAGGGAGACGACGTCGTGCTCCACGTCTACACTCGCGCGGCGCGGGTCCGGCTCGACCAGCCGGTCGTGCGCTGGCGCGATGCGTACGCGGGGACAGCGGCGGACGCGGCGGATCCCCCGGTCGCCGTGCGCGATCGGGGCACCTGGTGCGCACGGGCAGGCTCGCGGCAGCGCTGCGGGCTGGGCGCGACGGCGGGCGGCGGCTGGTCGGTGCTCGCCTATCCCGACGCGCTGGCGGCGCGGTTCGGCGCGCTGGCGGACGCGGCGTGGGTGGCGCTCCTCTTCCTTCCGTTGGGATTCTGGTTCCGCCGCGGCCGGATCTCCGCGGTCGCGGCCGCCAGCGCGCTCGGCGCGCTCGCCGTCATCCCCGTGGCGGGGATGCTGGCGGGCACGCCGGCGCTGGAATGGGCGGGAGCGGGCGTGGGGATGATGGCGGGCGCGGCGCTCGCGCGACTGGCCAGGCCGGCCGCCGGGGGGGACGCTCAGTAGACGTACACCGGGGTGCCGACCGGGACGCTGCGGTAGAGGAACTCGAGATCCGAATCCAGCAGGCGCATGCAGCCGTGCGTGGCCGGCCGGCCCACCGACGCCTCCTCGGGGGTGCCGTGCAGGTAGATGCCGTTGCCGGTGTCGAGCTTGTAGTTGCCCAGGATCCCCGGCATGCTGCGGTTCACGCTCCCCGGCGGCGGCGCGAAGAGGGTGTCGCCGAACACCGCCTCGTCGCCGCGGGCCACCGGGTGCCAGCTCCCGTCCGGCGCCACGCGGCCGACCACGCCTCCGCGCGTGGTCACGTATCCCCCCTCGGCGACGGGGACGCGCTGGCCGCCGCGCAGCCAGACCAGCTTCCATCCCTGCAGCGCCGCCAGTTCGATGTAGTGCCAGTCGGGCGCCGACCACATCGGGTTGCGCTCCTTGCCGATCACCCGGCGCACCCCGCGGGGGGTGGTGAAGTCCCACGACTGCCCCTCGTACTCCATCACCACCTCCTTGCCGACGGCCACCGGCGCGGTGTAGAGCATCGTCTGCCCGTCCATCAGCCAGAGCTGGCGGTCGTCCACCGACACCAGCACGCGCAGCCCGGGCGCGCTGATGGCCTGCTGGCGCAGCGGGGTGACGGGGCCCGGCGCGGCCTCGGGGCCGGGGAGCACCGACCGGCCCAGCAGCGCGGGCTGCGCGGCGGCCTGGGTTGCGGCGAGGGCGAGCCCCGCGAGCGCGGGGAGCAGGGTGGGGATGCGCATCGGGCTCTTCACTGAACGGGCGCGGCGGCCGGGTGCGCGACGATGCGCCCGGCCGCCCCGCGCTTCTTCGTTCCAACCGGCCTACTGGCCGTCGCCTTCCGTGTCGCGGCGCGACGTGTCACGCTGCTTCTTCCGCCGGCGCGCCGCGGCCACGGCGGCCAGCCCCGAGCCCACCAGGATCAGCGTCGACGGCTCCGGCACCACCGGCGGCGGAGGCGGCGGCGGTGGGGGAGGGGGCGGCGGCGGCGGCGGCGGCGGCGGTGGCGGCGGCGGCGGCGGCGGCGGTGGCGGTGGTGGCGGCGGCGGCGGCGGTGGCGGGGAGTCGTTGCTGTCCCCGCCGCCAATGACGATCCCGCCGCCGATCAGGGGGATGAAGCCCCAGAACCAGGGGAACCCCCGCTTCTCGATGGCCACCGGCTCCACCGCGGTCGGCGGCGGCAGCGCGATCGGGCGCACGGCGTTGATGGCCACGGCGTCGACCCGGGGCGGGCGCGCGGCCACGTAGCAGATCGTGAGGTCCTTGCACACGCGGTACTTCAGCGTGTCGGGATCCACCGCGTCCTGCGGGGCGGCGTCGAACCGGGCCTGCTGGACGAAGCTGGCGAAGTAGTCGCCCAGCGTGGCGGGCTGGCCCGTGCGCACCCCCGCGGGCGCGGACGCGAGCGCCAGCGTGGCCGGCGCCGCGTGCGCGGGTGCGGGGGCCGCCGTGGACGCGCCGGCGTCACCGCCGTCGGCCGCGGACTCGGACGGACCCTGCGCGGCCAGCGGGGCCACCGTGGCGAAGGCGGCGGCCAGCAGCAGGCGCGGCAGGATGATGGGGCGGAGGGCCATGAGGACCTCGTGGGTGGCGACAGGCCGGGCCGCTCGGAAACCGCCATGCGGCGCCGGCTCGGCACGAATGCAGACGGAACGTCTTCGCCGCACCCCGAAGCAACGCCGATACCACCTCTAAATGCATGTGAAACCAAGGATTTTCCTGCCCCGGGTGTCGCGCCGCCGCCACAACCGCGCGCTGCCCGCAACGCCGCACCGTGACAGTCCCGCAACAGTGGAGGGCGGAACGCCGTGGCGCGGAGTGCGCGAAATCTACACAAATGGAGCGGCGCGAACGGAGCAGTCGCTGGTGTTTTCGATCGATGAAGAGATCGATTCGGGTCGTGCTCCTGAACCGCCGGGATGATCCGTTTCGGGGAGAGGGTGATCAGGAGATCATGATCGCGGATCGAATCTGGGGATCGGGAGATCGGGAAGGAGATTAGATCGGGCGATCGGGACCCCGGAGATCGCGATCCGGTGATCGGAATCGAGGCGGGATAGAGATCGAATCCCGTCGATGCCGTGGGTCAGGTGAACCGGTGATCGGAGAGAGCGCGCGCGAGCTCGCGGATGCAGCGGTCGATGCGCTCGTAGCTGCGGATGTACGCGTCCGTGCGGCGCCCCCACGGGTCGGAGATGGAGCGCGTCTCGATCGGCTCGGGATCCAGGTCCCCGAGCACGACCACGTCCGCCGGCTCGCGGTCGAAGCCGCGGATCACGGCGCGCGCCTGCTCGGGCGTCATCACCACCACCAGCGCCGTCGCGTCCACCCGCTCGCGCGACAGGAGCGATGAGCGGTGCGCGGAGAGGTCGATCCCGCGCGCGCGGGCGGCGGCCAGCGCCTCGGCCGGGGCGGGGCGGTCGGGGCCGATGAACCCCGCCGAGCTCACCTTCACCCGCGCGCGCGGCAGGTCGGGGAGCGCGCGGAGAAAGGCCCCCGCCGCGTACGGGCTCCGGCAGATGTTCCCCTGGCAGAGGAAGAGCACGGACGCGGGAAGACCGCGCTCCCGCAGCTGCCGCAGCGCGGCGCGGCGCCGGCCGGTGTGCAGCGCGCGCTCGGGCGCGTGCCGCACCCACTTCAGCGTGCGGCGCAGCGGCGGCCAGGCCAGCGTGGCGCGGAGAAGGCCCTCCCGGCGGGCGGCGACGCCCGTGTCGAGCGGGGTGGAGGCGTTCACGGCGGTGGGATGCGGAAGGTGGGCGGGCGCGAATGCCCGTCCGGCGGGAACTTCCGTGCCGGTTCGCCGGGAGATTCGCCCGCTTGCGCGAAGCCCAATCGCCACGCGCCTCTCCGCGCCGTCCGGGGATTGTCGGGGATGCGCAACGGGTGTTGCGACCACACCACGGGCGTCGTGCCCGTGCGACGAAGGAGCCGGAACGCGCGAAAGGCGCGGCGGTGCACGGATTCCGTGTCGATATCCGGGATTGGAGCGTCGGGGGCACGCCCCCTGCCCGGTTCGGGGGCCGCTGTTCCCGCTGCAGCATCCGGCTCCTTTCCCTGCGGCCTCCCCTCATGGCATTCCTCGCCCGCCGTTCCACGGTGCCGCTCCTGGCGGCCTGCCTCGCCGTCGCGCCTCCCCTCCGCGCGCAGAGCCTGACGGCCGGCGCCCTGGCGGGGGTGGCGCGCGACCCGCGCGGCACCCCCGTCGCCGGCGCGCTGGTCACCATCACCGAGGCGCCCGGCGGCGTCGCCCGCACCGCCAACACCGACGGCGGCGGCGGCTTCGGCGTGCGGCTCCTTCCGCCCGGCACCTACGACGTGCTGGTGGAGCGGATCGGCTTCCAGCCCCTTCGCGTCACCGGCGTTCCCGTCTCTCCCGGCCAGACCACGCAGCTCGACGCGGCGCTGACCGCCGCGGCTGCGGCCGACCGCGTGGAGGCCGTTCCCTTCCGCGCCGGCGTGCGCGGCGGCTTCGGGCCGCCCTCGGCGCTGCGCTTCGCCGCGGGCGACCTCGACGCGCTCCCCGCCGAGCGGCGCGAACTCGGCACCGTCCTCTCCTTCGCGCCGCTTCTCGCCCCGGGCGGTGACCTCTTCTCCGCGCGGCGCGTGGTGGTCGACGGCGTCCCCTTCCGCGCGGTCCCGCTTCCCGCCGGCTTCCCCGACCCGCTGGGAACCGCGGCCTTCGCCTGGCGCTTCCTGGAGCGCGCCGAGGTCCTGTCCGCCCCCGCCGACGTGGAGTGGGGCGGTGCCGCGCCGGCCACGCTGCACGCCTTCACCCGCCGCGGCGGCCGCGCCTTCGCGGCCGACGCGGGCGCGTGGTGGTCGGGCGGGTCGCTGCCGGCCGCCGACGGCTTCGCGTCGGGCGGCTCGCACTCGGGCCTCGAGGGCGGGGCGACCCTCGGCGGGCCGCTGGGGCAGGGCGCGGGCGAGTTCGTGCTGGGCGCCGAGGTGCGCTCGCTCGACACGCCGCTGCAGCTTTCCTCCCGCGCGGGCGAGTTCGCGTCCACCGTCGCCACGGTGGCGCTCGATTCGTTCGGCGTGGCGCTGGCGGGCACGCCGGAGCGGGTGAAGACGGAGCTGGGCTCGGCCTTCGCGCGCTTCGACTGGCGCTCGGCGGGGGGGCAGGCGTTCTCCGTCCGCGCGGCGGGATCGACCCTGCTGACCCCCGAGCGGCGCGCCTTCACCGACCTGGCCGAGGGTGGCGGCAGCGCGAAGGGGAGCGACCTCCTGGCCTCCGCCGCGCTGGCGGTGCCGGTCGACAACGACATCGGCATCGAGCTCCGCGGGACCTTCGAGAACAGCACGCGCAGCTACGACTCGGGCGACACGGCGTTCGCGCTCACCCGCATCGTCTCGGGCGCGCTGGGCTTCGGCGCGCACGAAGGCTTTCCCGGCAAGTTCTCGCGGATGTCGTCGGGCGGAACGGCGGTGGCGCACGTCCGCGCGGGACGGCACCTGTTCAAGGCGGGCGGCGGCGGCGAGCTGGTGAACCACGACCGCGCGTTCGCCCCCGGCGCCACCGGCGAGTTCACCTTCTCGGGCACCGACGACTTCGCGCGCGGGCTGGGCGTGTTCGCGCAGACGCTGGGCGCGTCGCCGTCGGTCTCCTTCTCCGTCCCCCGCGTATGGGCGTTCGCGCAGGACACCTGGACGCCGCGGCCGGGGATCGAGCTGGCGCTGGGCGTGCGCTGGGACATGGAGAAGATCCCCGCGAGCGACATCCCCCTCGATCTCGACTGGGGCGTGCGTACGGGGATCGCCACCTCGTCGGTGCGCCCCAACGCCAACCGCATCGCGCCGCGCGGGTCGCTCACCATCGCTCCCGCGGGCGGCGCGTGGCGGCTGCGCGCGGAGGGCGGCGTCTACACCGGCGAGTCCGACCCCGGCGTGCTGGCCGAGGCGGTGGGAAGCAGCGCCGCGCTGCGCATCCGCCGCGGGGTGGACGTCCCCTGGACCTGGGGCGCGGCGCCGGACTCGGCGGCGGTCCCCGGCACCACGCGCACGCTCACGCTGCTCACGCCCGAGTGGGGGCCGCCCCGCGCCGCGCGCGCCGGGCTCTCGCTCAGCCACGCCCTCCCCGGCGCCACGACGCTGCACGTGGGCGCGGAGTGGCGCAGGACGGACTTCCTCCCGCGCCGCGCGGACCTGAACCTCCTTCCCGGGCCCACGGCGCAGGACCAGTACGGGCGCCCGCTCTTCGGCACGCTGGTGCAGCGGGGGACGCTCCTCCTGGCCCAGCCGGGGACGGGGCGCCGCTTCACCGACTTCGACCGGGTGAGCGCCATCGACCTGGACGGGTGGATGGAGTGGGCCGCGGCCACCGTGGCCATCGAGCGGCGCCCGGCCACGGGGCTGCGGCTGATGGCCGGCTACACCTTCTCCCGCACGCGCGACAACCTGCTCACCGCCGGCGTCTCGGCGCCGGGCGACCTCCCCGTTCCCTTCCTGGCCGACGGCGCGGACTGGAGCGAGGGGCGCTCGTCGCTCGACGTGCCGCACCGGGGCGTGCTGCTGGCCGAGCTGCGCGGCGGGGGGAGATGGGCGCCGTCGCTGGCCGCCGTCTACCGCGCGCGCTCGGGCGATCCGTTCACCGCCGGCTTCCGCGCCGGCGTGGACGCCAACGGCGACGGCTCGGCCAGCAACGACCCCGCCTTCGTCGATCCGTCCGTCCCCGGCTACTCCGAGGTGGCCGCGGGCTGGTCGTGCCTGTCGTCGCAGCAGGGCGGCTTCGCGGTGCGCAACGGCTGCCGCGGGCCGACCGTGCAGTCGCTCGACCTGCGGCTGGGGGTGGACGTGCTGCGCAGCGGGAACCACGCGGCGCGGCTCACCATCGACGGACTGAACCTGGTCGGTGGCGAGCGCGGGCCGGTGGACGCCGCGCTGTACCTCGTGGACCCGGCCCGCGCGCTCTCCACCGACGCGCAGGGGCGCGTGGTGGTTCCGCTCGTGGCCAACCCCGGCTTCGGGGAGCCCCTCCTGCGCCGCGCCACCGGGCGCACGGTGCGCATCGGCCTTCAGCTCGCCTACTGACAATGCGCCGCCCCGCCACCCTCGCCGCCCTGGCGCTCGCCGCCCTCGCCGCCTGCGAGTCCGTCCCCGACCCCGTGTCCATCACGGGCGTGGGGAAGGCTGCCGGCTTCGCCTACCTCGACCGCAACGGCAGCGGCGTGCTGGACGGCGGCGACCGGCCGTACCGCAACCTCTCCGTCTCGCTGGTCGAGCTCTCGTCGGGGAGCGTGGCCGCCACGGTCACCACCGACTCCACCGGGCTCTACCTGTTCGAAGACGTTCCCGTGGGCCGCTACCGCATCCGCGTGGACGCGGCGCAGCTCGGCGACAGCGTGCGGGTGACGCAGGGGCAGGACAGCACCATCACCGTGGCCTTCTCGGACTCGCTGGCGCCGCAGGTGCGGCTGCAGCTGGCGTATCCGCTGCGCACGATCGCGCAGGTGCGCGCGGCGCCGGCGGGAACGCCGGTGCTGTTCGCCGCGCGCGTGGTGGGCCTGGTGGGCGACACCGCCTTCTTCTGGGACGGCAGCCGGGCGATCCGCGCGCCGAAGGCCACGATCGGCGCGCCGAACCCGCCGGTGGACCTGGCGGGCGACAGCGTGCGCGTGGTCGGGCGCACCGCGCGGGCGGGAACGCTGCCGATCCTCGACTCGGCCTCCATCATCCCGCTCTCCGCCCTCGCCGTTCCCGCGCCGCCGCCGGTGGCGAGCGGGGCCGCGGCCGGGGCCAGCGGCGGCACGCTCGACGCCGCGGCGGTGCACGTCGCCGCGGCCACCATCCTCGACTCGCTCTTCGTCGACGGCGTGGGCTACCTGCGCGTGGACGACGGCTCGGGCCCGCTGGACGTGCGCCTGGGCGTGGGCGTGCACGTCACCCCGCTCCCCTTCCAGCCGGGGGTGGTGATGAACCTCTCCGGCCTGCTGGTGCCGTCATCCACGGCGGGGAAGTGGGTGCTGGTGCCGCGCGAGAACGCGGACCTGGAGATCACCACCCTCACGTCGCCGTTCGCGCCGGCGGTGCCCACGAACGTGACCGTGTCGGCGGTGGACTCGACGGTCACGCTGGGATGGACCGACGCCAGCGGCAACGAGACCGGCTTCCAGGTGGACCGCCGCGGCGGCGGCACGCCGTTCTTCGGCCGGGTGGCCAACCCGGGTCCGAACGCGACGGGGCTGACCGACCCGGTGCTGGGGAACTCGTTCTACGGCTACCGCGTGCGTGCCTGCAACGGCCTCGTCTGCTCCGCGTGGACCGACGAGGTGACGGTGGCCACCGTCCCAGCGGCGCCCACGCAGCTGCAGGCGATCGCGCGGTCGCTGGCCATCGACCTCGGGTGGCGCGACCAGTCGCGGGTGGAGTCGCGCTTCGAGATCCAGCGCAAGAACTCGGGCGGCACCTTCGTGGACCTGGCGCAGACCGGCGGCGACGTGGTGACGTACCACGACGCGCCGCTCCCCGCGGGCACGCCGCAGACGTACCGGGTGCGCGCCTGCAACGCCGCCGGGTGCTCGCCCTACGGCAACGAGGCCACCGCCACCCCGACGCCGTAGATCGCGATCGATCACGGCGAGATCCGGCCCCGGACGCGACGACGTGTCCGGGGCCGGATCTCATCGAAAAGAAGATCACACACAGGGCACAGAGGAAGACGGAGCCACAGAGAACTCAGCGCTGAGTTTCCCTGTGATTCCGTTTCTCTGATCCCGTGCCGCTAGATCCGAGGAAACAGCGAGTCTCACGCAGAGTCAGCAGGGTCAGCAGAGAACTGCAGCTTTTCTCTGCTGACCCTGCTGACTCTGCGTGAGACCATCGAACTCAGTCCACGCGCGGAACCTCGATGCGGAAGATCGAACCGCGAGGCGCGCGCGGCCGCAGCGCGATGGTCCCGCCGTGCACGCCCTCGACGATCTGCCGCACCAGCAGCAACCCCAGCCCGCTCCCGCCCGGCCGCGTGGTGAACGGCCGCGTGAACAGCCCGGGAAGGTGCTCGGGCGCGATCCCCGGCCCGTCGTCCCACACCGAGATCCGCACCCGGTCGCCCGCCGCGCGCACCACCACGCCGGCCGATCCGCCGGAGCCGACCGCCTCGACGGCGTTCAGCACCAGGTTGCGGACCGCCCGCACCAGCAGCGCGTGGTTCCCGCGCACCCGCACCCGCTCGCCCGGCACGGGAAGCGCCATCTCCAGCACCGCCGCGGACGGGTGCGCCACGCCGCGCACCGCCTCGGCCGCCGCGTCGCCGGCGTCGACCACGTCCAGCGGCATCCCGCCGGGAAGCGCGCGCAGCTCGTGGACGGCGCGCGCCACCTCGCCCGCGGCCGCGAACGCGCGCTCGGCCAGGTCGCCCGCGCGCCCCGCCAGCCGCTCCTCGGCCAGCAGGTAGAGCAGCCCCACCAGCGTGGACACGGGCGTGGCCAGCTCGTGCGCCAGGAACGCGGAAAGCTGCGCCTCGGCCTCGGGCCCGGGCGCAGCGGGTGGAGACGCGGCGCGCTCCGCCGCGGCGCGGGGAAAGAGCGGGACGGCGGGCGCGCGGAGCTCGTCGGGCATGCGGGAGCAGGGGAGGGGTGTGGCACAACCGGACCACGACCGACGGCGCGGAGGACCCGGGGTGGGAAGTCCCCGGCCGATGCAAGGCGCGGGACGGCGAATGCCGCCCCGCGCCCTGGTACGAACCGTCACGCCTCAGGCTGCGGCCGTGCCGCCGCCCTTCGCGTCTTCACGGCGCCGGCGGCGGCGATACGCGCCCGCCAGCCCGGCCAGCCCGGTCCCCACCAGCGCCAGCGTCACCGGCTCGGGCGTGGTAACGCCCGGATCGCAGTCCACGCTGGTGGTGCACTTCACCGACCCCAGGTCGCTCTGGGCGTGGATCTGGATCTGCGTGTTGGTCAGGTCCAGGTCCCAGGCGCCGGTCATGCTGAAGGTCATGACCACCCAGTCACCGCCGCCCAGGTTGCTGACGCCCGAGGTGCCGCAGGTGGGCGTCATCCACAGGTCGTTCCCGCCGCCGGGCAGCGCGTTGCCGCAGCTGCTGGCGATCGACCCGTCGTTCCCGTTCACTCCCGCGTCGAAGTCCAGCCCGAACGCGCCGCCGGAGCCGGGGACGTTCGTGATCTTCCACTTGGGCGGCGGGTTCGACGAGTTCGAGGTGCGGTACGGGCCGTCCATCGTGGTGACCGTCCCCTCCACCGCGTCGGGGATCAGGTTGTCCTCGTTCAGGTTGAAGAACGAGATCGAGGTCCACACGAAGTTCTGGTACGAGCCGTACAGCCCCGACAGGTTCTGGATCGACAGGGTGACGGTGGTGCCCGACACCAGCAGCTTCACCGATCCGCAGGTGGTGAGGCCCGGAAGCCCCGGCCCACAGATGTTCAGCCACTCCCTGTAGTTCGGGTCGGCGTGGGCGGGATTGGCGGTTGCCGCGCAAAGCGCGAGCACCGCCGCGGCTACGGCTTTTCTGCGCATTCACTACCTCCGCGCGTAAGAGGGGTGCGGCGGGCGCCGGACGGGTCGAAGAGGTGAGTCCGGAGGGGATGCCTGCAACCGCGGGCGGATGCCCCGCCCGATCGGGGCAGAGCCTTGCGCCATGCTCCCACCGCAATGCCCGCGCCCTCGCGAGGCCCGGTGGGGCATCCTCCGGCACTGCTTCTCATCGCGTGACACAGCAACGACTTATGGAGATTTGAGGATCGTGCGGGCCGCGTGGTGTGGCGCACGTTTGTGGGCCGCCCGCAACACTGGTCGTGGTGCGCCTGCACCGCCGTCGCAGCGCCGCAACAGGTGCGGTCGCTTGCCGTGCATTCCCAGGTCGGTCGACACGAGGTCCGAACTGGAATGAGATCCAACGAGAAGCCGCCGCCGCGCGTGGTGCGCGGCGGCGGCGGTGGCCTCGGGGGGACGAGGCGAGGCGTGCGGTCAGCCGACCACGGTGCCACCGGCCATGGGGCGGTGGCTGGCGCTCTCGACGCCCAGCTCGGCCGCCACCCGCGCCAGCGCGGCGACCACGGGGCGGAGCGAGCGGGTGACGCCGCGCACCGTCACCGTCATCATCGACGCGTCCACCGAGCGCAGCAGCTCGCCGCTCGACATGGTCAGCAGGTCGCCGAACGGGGCCATGTGGTTGGGCGCCAGCGGCGAGGCCTCGCCCAGCCCCAGCCGCCCCAGCAGGTGGTCGGCCTCGGCCGAGGCGTAGCGGTCGCTGGCGCGGCGCCCGAAGCGCCACAGCAGGTACGAGATCTTGAGCGCCAGGTGCGCCACCGCCTGCGCCAGCACGGCCGCGTCGGCGTCGTCGGCCCCTGGAGCGCGCGACTCCAGCTCGTCGGCGGTCTCGAGCGCCAGCGTGCAAAGGCTCTCGATTTCCCGCTCCAGGATGTGCAGGCGGATGGGGTTCATGGACGCCTCGTGTGAGTCGTGGGGGTGCGGCGGGAAGAAAAGGTCGCCGCCGCGTCCGCGCAAGGGTGGTGTAAACTTCCGCTCCCCTCGCGCTCCACGCCTGGCCCCAAACGATTGGCGGAGCCAGGTGAATGCAGGGGATTGCCTGGCCTGTCGGCAAGGCCCGCGCCAGCACTTTTTTCGGCTTCGGGACTGCACTCGCGCCCGCGCGTGATGCGCGCGAGGCGCGACGATTGTGGCGGCATGGCTACAGCGGCTGTCCCGCGGTCACCATCCGCCGGGCCTCCTCGGCGTCCACCGGGCCGCCCACGAAGAAGCCCTGCACGAAGTCGCACCCCAGGTCGCGCAGGCTTCCCATCTGCTCCTCGGTCTCCACCCCGCTGGCCACCACGGGGAGGTTCAGCGCGTGCGCCAGGCTCACGATGGCGCGCAGCACCTCGGGGTCGGCCGCCGACTGCGCCAGCACCGAGCGGTGCACCTTCACCGCGTCCACCTCCAGCCGCCACAGCGAGCCGGGCGTCGAGCCCACCGTGCCGTACTGGTCCACCTGCACCACCACGCCCAGCGCGCGCAGGCCGCGGAGGACCTCTTCCACGCGCGGGTCGCCGAGCACCGCCTCCGACACCTCCAGGCGCAGCAGCGACGGCTTGGCGCCGGTCTCGGCCAGCACGCGGCGCACGTTCTCGACCCCGTCGGGCGACAGCAGCTCGCGCACCGACACGTTCACGCTGACCCGCGGCGAGCGGTCGCCGAACTGGCGCTGCCAGGCGTACAGCTGCCGGCAGGCCTCGCGCAGCACCCAGCGGTCGATCGCGGCCACCAGCCCCGTGTCCTCGGCCACCGGCACGAACTGGCCGGCCGAGAGGGTTCCCCGCTCGGGGTGGCGCCAGCGCACCAGCGCCTCGAACGAGGTGATGTGCCCCGTCTCCACCGAGATCACCGGCTGGTACTGCAGCGTCAGCCCGTCGCCGCGCACGGCCGTGCGGAGATCGGACTCGAGCTGCAGCCGCGCCAGCGTGCTCTCGTGCATCTCGCGGTCGAACAGCTCGTAGCGCGCCTTGCCGCCCTCCTTGGCGCGGTACAGCGCGGTGTCGGCCTGGCGCATCAGCTCGCCCAGGTCGTTCCCCGCGGTGGAGCTCACGGCGATGCCGATGCTGGTCGACACGAACAGCTCGTGCGGCGACAGCCGGAAGGGCGACACCAGCTCGGCGCGGATCCGGTCGGCCACGCGGGTCACGTCGCCCGGGTCGTGGATGGAGTGCAGGAGCACGGTGAACTCGTCGCCGCCCAGCCGGCACACGGTGTCGCCCGGTCGCACGCAGCGCTGCAGCCGCGCGGCGATGTCGATCAGCACGCGGTCGCCCAGCTCGTGCCCCATCTGGTCGTTCACGCGCTTGAAGTCGTCCACGTCCACCAGCAGCAGCGCGAACAGCGCCCCGGGCTCGCGGGTGGCGGCGCGGGCGGTGTGCTGCAGGCGGTCCAGGAAGAGCGCGCGGTTGGGAAGGCCGGTCAGCGGGTCGTGCAGCGCCTCGTGGGCCAGCTGCTCCTCGAGCCGCTTCTGGCGGGTGACGTCGCGGGCCAGCCCCTGCACCCCCGCCTCGGCGCCCTCGCGGCGCACGGGCGACTCGATCAGCTCCAGGAACACGGTGCGGCCGCTGCGGTGGCGGAAGCAGGACACGCGCGCGCCGTCGTGGTCGCCGCCCATCCCGTCGCGGCCGGGGATCTCGGGCTGCCCCGCGTCGGCCAGGCGGCAGAGCGGCGTGCCCACCAGCTCGTCGGGCGCGTAGCCCAGCACGCGGCTGACGCCGGGAGACACGTACTCCAGCACCCCCTCGGCGTCCTGGTGGTAGAAGAAGAGCGCGGCGCTCCCGTCCACCACGTGGCGCAGGATCTCGCCGGCGGCGTGCGCGGCGCCGGCGGCCGGCTCGGGCACCAGGTACAGAAGCGTGCACCCCTCGGGGAGCGCGGCCAGGCGCACGGTGGCGTCCTGGCGCTGCCCGTCGCGGCGCGCCAGGGCCAGCGACACCTCCTGGGTGGCGCCGGCGCGGGCGGCGTCGATCGCCTCCTGCGCGCGGGTGCGGTCCTCGGGCCAGATCAGCGAAAGGAAGGGGGCCTCGATCAGCGAGACGGCGGGCGCGTGCCAGAGGTGGCGGCAGGCGGGGTTGGCCGCGGCCACCCGCCCCCACGCGTCCACGGCGATCACCGCGTTCGGGTCGCTCAGGAACACGCCCCGGTAGTCCAGGCCTTCCGGGGCGCACTCCACCGGGGCGCCTCCCGTCTGCGCCGTCACGCCGGAGGGGAGCCGCTCCGGCCGCGCGATGTCGGCGGGCACACTCGTTGGCTCCGGTGCGCGGGTAGAAGGAGGGCCGGCGGGTTGCCGGGGCGGATGAGCGCCAGTGTGGGGGGCAAGAAGCACGCAACCGTCCGGGGTCACGCGGTGAAAGGACCGATGCTGCGCAAGTCGTTTTCCGGCAGGGTGATGCGACATCCCTGCGGCGGAGGCGGCGGTGCGAACGGCGTTCGGCGGTGCGGCACGCGCTCAACAGGTGCGGCACGCGGGGGCGCTTCCGGCGCGCCGGCGCGTTGCAGATGAGACGAGAATCTCAAGCTGCGACGCGGAAACTCGTCGCCTTCGTCCGGTCTCCGCGCCCGCCCGATCGGGCGGAAAACGCCTCGATCTCGCCTCGAGTCAGCGGCATCGGCAGGATCGACGATCGGATCAACGGCAGTCTCCGCCGCTCCACGCGAGAGCCTTCCGCTCGAGCCACCCTGCGGCGAAGGGCCCACCCGTGCGGGGAAGGCCCTTCCGCGGTCCATCGGTCGTGCGAGCGAGGGAGCGGAGGCGTCCCCGCGACCGCCCGTCCCGCGTCCGCCCGGGGAATCGGGCGGACGGGACACGCTGCGTCAGGTGGCGTTTTCCTTGAGGCGCGGCGCCACCAGCACGCTGTCGGCGCGGGCGGACTTGCGCGCGCCCACCACCGTCTTCTCGCGGCGCGTGGCCCTCCACCCCGCCAGGCCCAGCGCGGCCGCGCTGGGAATGATCAGCGCCGCCATCAGCAGCGCGGTGCCGGCCGCCGTGGTCATCTGAGAACGCATGCGCGGGTCGACCATCGCCCGCAGCTGCAGGAAGTCCATGCTGAACATGGCCGCCACCACCACGCCGCCCACCGCGATCAGCAGGCAGAGCGTGGCCAGCGTGCGCACGGTGCGCCGGTGCTCGAGCGCCACGCCGGCCAGCATGGCCAGCAGGATCCCCAGCAGCGGGGTGACTAGCGTCTTCAGCACCAGTCCGCCCACGCCGAAGCGCCAGGAGAGCTCGCCCGGCTGGAAGGGCCACGAGCCGGCGCCCACCTCGATCGCGGGAACCAGCGCGATCATCGCCGCCACGGGATACACGGCCAAAAGCACGGGCCGGCGGTTCATCTCGTCCATGGGAAGCTCCATCTCCTTGCCGGGTGGGGATTGAAATGCGGCCCAGGGCTTCACCCGGGCTGGGGGAGCGCCCGCGCCACGGCCGGAACCGCCGTGAGGGCGGCGCGCACCGCCACCTCTTCCGCGCGGGCCTCGCTTCCGTCCACCGGAACGATCACCCGCACCAGTGCCTCCTCGGTGCGGCGCCGGAGCGCCGCGTCGCGCAGGAGGTTCCACTTCACCGCGTACTCGTCCGCCGTCACCCGGCCCCGCCCCTGGTACCAGTACAGCACCAGCGCGCGCTGCCCCTCGTTCTGCAGCAGCGCCCGGTTCACCGTCACCGGGCCGGCCGCCGTGGCCACGCGCATCGTCCGCGTCGTCAGCACCTCCCACCCCGCGCCGGGAAGGCAGTTCTTCGGCGAGTGGATGGTCCGCCCCTGCGCCTGGCTGCGGTAGTAGCCCACGTAGAGGGAGAAGGCCGCGGCGGCGCCGGGCTGGGCGTAGACGCGCATCAGGTAGTCGTCCATCCCCGCCACGCGCCGCTCCTCGTCGCCGATCTGGCGGTCGCGCCCGACCCAGGCGCCGATGCGCGCGGGGACGGCCTCGGCCAGCGGCACCTGCAGGGGGAGCGAGCGCTGCCGCCCCGAGGCGGCCACCAGCAGCGCGCCGGCGGCCAGCACGGTGGCGGGGGCCCACCAGCGCCGGGCGCTCACGCGGCCTCCGGCACGAAGCGGCGCTCCACGCGCGTGAGCCCGGCGGCGATGGCGCCCAGGATGGCCAGCGCGGCCAGGTAGATCAGCCACCCCTCGGTCAGGTGCATGAACCCGTCGCCCAGGCGGGGGTCCACGAACACCACCAGGAAGCCGGTGAGGAAGACGCGCACGCCGTTCAGCAGCACGGCCACCGGAAGCGCCAGCGCCAGCAGCACGCCGCGCGCCGTCGCCGTGCGCAGCCACAGCCCCCCGGCGAGCAGGGCGATGGCCAGCAGCGCCGAGAGCGAGCGCAGCCCGCTGCACGCCTCGGTCACGAACAGGCTGCGGCCGGGGAGGTTGATCACGTTCCCCGTGAGCTCCACCGGGATGTTGCGCCAGTGCAGCATGGCCGCGCCCAGCGCCGAGGCCTTGAACTGCAGCGGCAGCGCCAGCGAGGCCATCACCACGGCGGGAAGGGGGATGCAGAGCACCAGCAGCCCGAACGGGAGCCACCAGCGCGCCACCTGCCGCCATCCCCACACGAACACGACCAGCGCGGCCAGCGCCACGAGCAGCGACAGCCGCATGGTGAAGAGCTCGGCGGCCAGGCCGGAGAGCCACCTCAGGCCGACGGCGCCCGCCAGCAGCGCCACGCCGGCGCCCTGCCGGGGCGCGGGGCGGGCGACGAGGCCGGCGCGCCAGGCCAGCCACGCGGCCACGGGGGCCAGCAGGAGGCCGTGGCCCGCGTTGGGGTCGCTCCACCAGTCGCGCGCCAGCGTGGCGGCGGGGCGCCAGAACAGCACCGCGAACGCCGCCGCGGCGATCACCGGGGCGGCGGCTGCGGTCGCGCCGGCCAGGCGGGCCCGGGCGCGCGGCGCGGCGGAAAGCGCCAGCTCGGTCACGGCATCACCAACCACCGCGGCGCAGGACCACCGTGGGCACGGTGCGCAGCAGGATGGCCAAGTCGCGCCGCACCGAGCGGGTGGCGATGTACTCCAGGTCCAGCTGCACCTTGCCGCGCACGTCGTCGAGCGAGCGGTCGTAGGGCTGGTTCACCTGCGCCCACCCGGTGATGCCGGGAAGGACGCGCTGGCGCTCGGCGTAGCGGTCCACCTGCTCGCGCAGTTCGGCGAAGATGCGGGGCTGCTCGGGGCGCGGGCCCACCAGGTTCATGTCGCCGCGCAGCACGTTGAACAGCTGCGGGAGCTCGTCGAGCCGGTACTTGCGCAGCATCCGGCCCAGGCGGGTCACGCGGGGGTCGTCGGGCTGCGCCCACACCTGCAGGCGGTCGTCCGACGAGGCGGTCATCGTGCGGAACTTGTACATGGTGAAGAGCCGGCCGCCGTAGTCGAAGGTCCGGCGCCAGCGGTTGTCGGCGCTTCCCGGGGCGCGGCGGTCGACCCCCACGCGTACCTGGCGGAAGATGACGGGGCCGCGCGAGGTGAGCTTCACCAGCAGGGCGATCAGCAGCATCAGCGGCGCGGCCAGCGCCAGGAGCAGGAGCGCCGCGGCCACGTTCAGCGCGCGGACCGCGTCCACGTCCAGCCGCACGCCCTGGAACGGGCGGGGGATGGACAGCTCGGGCACGGGGGCCGGCGAGATCACCAGCTCGTCGGCGGTCACGAGGCGGGGGTAGGTGAAGGACGCCCGTGGAAGGCTCCGGCGTCGCGTCGCGGTCTCGGGGGGCACGTCTGGGGGCTCCGGCGAGGGTGGTCCGTGGCAGGGCCTGCGAGTCGCGGCGTGCCACCAAGGCAATGCCCGTGCGCGGCGGTGCCATTCACATAACCAGTTGAACCGTAATCACTTGGGTGGTTCGGGCGGTCCGAGGGTGCCGTTCCGGACGTGGTGGCCCGCCCACAGGTGTGGCGAGAGCCCACACCGGTGGCGCGCGCGCGCCACAGCCGTCGCGATCTTCCGCAACACCCCGTCCGGAGACCTTCGCGATCTCCACGCCTCGGTGCACACGTGATAGAGACAGAAAGTCTCACGCGGAGGCGCGGAGAACAGCGGAGGAGGTTCGTCACGACGTGAGTTCTCCGCGTCTCCGTGTCTCCGCGTCTCCGCGGCTCCGCGTGAGGCCTCTTTTCATCCTGTACCGGGACGAAACGAAGCCCTCTCCCGCGTTGCGGCGGCGAGAAGGCTTCGGGATGAGATGATGCTGGAAGCAGCTACGGCTGCTCGGCGCGGGGGAGGTGCAGGGTGAACCAGAAGCGGGTGCCGTCGCCCGGCGTGCTCTCGACGGAGAGCTCGCCGTCCATCTGGCCCAGCAGCTTGCGGCAGATGCCCAGCCCCAGGCCGGTGCCCGAGAAGCCGTAGCCGCGGCGGTGCGGGCGCGGGCGGTAGAGGCCGCCCACCGCGTCCAGCGCCTCGGGCGCGATGCCGCGGCCGGTGTCGCGCACCGAGAAGCGCACGCGGGCGTCGCCGTCGGCCTCGGCCGTGAGCTCCACCCACCCGCTGTCGGTGGAGTGCAGCGCGTTGACCGCCAGGTTCAGCATCACCCGGCTGAGCGCCACCGCGTCGCCCAGGCGGTGGTCGTCGCGCAGCACGTGCAGGCGGATTTCCACCCCCTTCTCCTCGGCCAGCGGCGCCACCACGTCGCGCAGCGAGTCGAAGAGCGAGCGCAGCGACAGCGGCGAGCGCTCGCCGCCCGCGCCGGCGCCGCGGTTCAGCTCGATGGTGTCGCTGACCAGCGCCACCATCCCCAGCGCGGCGCTGTAGATGATCCCCACCTGCCGGCGCTGCGACTCGGAGAGCGCGCCGCTCTGCCCCTCGCGCAGCGCGCCGGCCAGGAAGAGGATGGAGGTGAGGGGGCTGCGCAGGTCGTGCGCGAACTCGGCCAGCGGCTCCAGCGGCGACGGCCCGCCGCCGGGGTTCAGCAGCTGGTCGCGGACGCGGTCGAAGGCGCCCAGCACCGCGGCCGCCTCGGCCGGCGAGGGCGCGTCGTCGTCCGCCGCCAGCCACCCGGCCACCACGGCGGCGCGCAGCCGGTCCAGCAGCACCAGGGGATAGCTGGGCGCCAGCGTGGCGGGCCGCGCGGCCTCGGCGGCCACGCGGCCCGTCAGCTCCGAGAGGAGCACGGCGTCGCCCGCGCTGCGGGCGACGCCGTCGGCTGCCTGCTGGAGGGTGCCGGACGCCCCGGTGCTCGGCTCGGCCGGGGCGGCGGGTTCGGCGGTGGCCATGCGGTCTGCTTTAGTCCGCGCGGATGGCGGTGTCGCGGTGGAGGCCGTGCTTCTCCATCAGGCGGTACAGGGTGGTGCGGTCCACCCCGGCGATCTTGGCCGCGCG
Source organism: Longimicrobium sp. (assembly GCA_036377595.1). Classification (NCBI taxonomy): domain Bacteria; kingdom Pseudomonadati; phylum Gemmatimonadota; class Longimicrobiia; order Longimicrobiales; family Longimicrobiaceae; genus Longimicrobium; species Longimicrobium sp. Next base: position 55,455 of record DASUYB010000143.1, read on the forward strand.
CGACATGTTGGCGCCCGCGCGCTCCACCAGGCTCATCAGGTACATCCGCTCGAACTCGGCCAGCACCCGGTCGCGCGCCGAGTGGTAGGGCTCGTCGCCCACCAGCGCGTACGACGACGTGGCCTCGGCGCCGCGCGGCCGCCCGCGCGGCGCGTCGTCGCGGAAGGGGATGTCGTCGGGATGCACCTCGGCGCCCGGCGCCACCAGCACCACCGTGTGCTCCATCAGGTTCTGCAGCTCGCGCACGTTGCCGCGCCAGGGGCGCGCCTGCAGCAGCGAGAGCGCCGCGGACGACAGCCGCGGAGCGGGCGCGCCGGGCTCGCGGTGGCGGCGCCAGTAGAAGTTCAGGAAGTGCTCGGCCAGCAGCGGCACGTCCTCGGGCCGCTCGCGCAGCGGCGGGAGGTAGATGGGGACCACGCTCAGGCGGTAGTACAGGTCGCGGCGCAGCATCCCGCTGTCCGTCGCTTCCGCCGGGTCGCGGTTGGTGGCGGCGATCACCCGCACGTCGACCACCGCGTCCGTCGTCTCGCTTCCCACCCGGCGCACGATGCCGTCCTGCAGCACGCGCAGCAGCTTGGCCTGGATGGTCTGCGACATCTCGGTCAGCTCGTCCAGGAAGAAGGTGCCGCCGTCGGCCGCCTCGAGCAGCCCCACCTTGTCGCGGATGGCGCCGGTGAACGAGCCCTTCACGTGGCCGAACATCTCCGACTCCAGCAGGCTCTCCGGCAGCGCGGCGCAGTTCACCGCCACCATCGGCCGCTGGGCGCGCCGGCTCTCGGAGTGGATGAACTGCGCGATCATCTCCTTGCCGGTGCCGCTCTCGCCGGTGATGAACACCGAGGCGTCGGTCTGCGCCACCCGCCGCGCCAGCTCCACCGCGCGCACGAACGCGGGCGAGCGGCCCAGCAGGGTCAGCGCGCGGCTGTGGCTCTGCCGCGTGCCGCTCTCCGCGGCGGTGCGCAGCGCCTCCTCGGCGCGCGCCTCTTCCACCGCGCGTGCGGCGCGCCCCATCAGGATCTGCAGGTGCGTGGCGGAGAAGGGCTTGGGCAGGTAGTCCCACGCGCCGCGGCGCAGCGCGTCGACGCTCGAGTCCACGCTGGGGCTGCCGGTCATCACCACCACCAGGCAGCGGGGGTTGGCCTCCAGGCAGGCGCCCAGCACCTCGAGCCCCGAGAGGTCGTCGAGATAGAGGTCCACCAGCGCCACGTCGAAGGCGCGGCGCGACAGCGTCTGCACCGCCTCGCGGCCGTGCCCGCAGGCCGTCACCGCGTAGCCCTCCATCCGCAGCACGTTGGCGCAGCTGTCACGCAGCGTGTACTCGTCCTCCACCAGCAGGATGGAGATCGACGAGGCCGCCTCGGCGGACGCGGACAGGGGAGAGGTCGTGGCTGGATCGGGCATCGCGAGCTCCGGGTGGGCTCCGGACGATGATCTCCGGACCGACGATGGAATGGCGGATGGCATGAACGCGAGCCGGGGAGCAGGTCGCGGTGGGCACGCCGGGCGACCTTGCCGCCGCGTTCCCCGTGCCGGGCGAGCTTCCGGGCGCCGGTCGGGGCGCCCCGCTTTCGCACGGTCCGGGCCTTTCCGGAAGCACTCCGGCGGCGTAGCGGCCGGGGGAGCGTGCATCGGGTTTAGGGGGGCGAAGCGGCCGGCCGCGGGGTGAGGGCCGGGGCAAGAGGCGGACCAGACGTGCGGGAGAGGGCTGTCGTGGGCCTGCAAGAAATTGCTGCATAAACAGATATGCGTCAAGCCAGTCGCACGTTCGGCCATCCGGACGCAGGAGACGGCTGGAACGCCGCGTTGCAGGATTGTATCGAAACGTGCTCTCCCGGGTTCGCACGCGAGTGTCCGCGCACCTGCGAGCCGCACGGGTTTCGCGCCCGCAATCCCGATCCTAGCGCGACAAACATCCGCTGTAAAGCTTCTCGTTCGTCTCCGCGCGAGACTCGGCGGAAAAGCCGCATGCGGCCGGATACGGCGCGGGACGCGGGGAAACGCGTCGTCGGCGGAAGCGGGGGAGCGGGGAGGGCCGGGTGGTGCCCACAGGTGTTGCGCGCGTGCAACACTCCGCCGTGCCCGGGCGGGGGCCGTGCGGCGGGCCGGGGAGAGCGGCTACGCGCGCGCGTGCGGTGCGGCGCGCTCCGGCCCCGTCGTTGCGATAGCCGCGCGGCGCGGCGCCCGCGGTCCGCGCGGCGCCTCCCTCCCGAACGTCGGACGCGATTCCCATGCAGACCCTTCCCGCCCCGCTCCAGCCGACACCTCCGCTTCCCGACCGCCCGCGCGCCGGGCTGTCGCTGGACGACGCCCCCCGCCGGGGGCGCAACACGGGGCTGCAGCGCATCGCCGCCACGCTCTACCGCTTCCGCTGGTTCCTGCCGATCCCGGTGGCGCTGGGGGTGGGCGCCGGCTTCCTGGCCGCGCGCCAGGCGCGCCCCGAGTACGCGGCCCGCTCCACCATCTGGATCGACGCCAGCGGCGGCACCATGGGGATGAGCCAGGGCGGCCCGCTGCGCTCGCCCGAGCTCCTGCAGTCGCGCGCGTGGGTGGAGCTGCTGCGCTCGTACACGGTGCTGGACCCGGTCGTCCGCACCGAGAAGCTGTACCTGACCTACGGCTCGGCCTCGGCCGGGCGGCTCTTCGCCGACTTCCAGCTGGCCGAGCGCTTCCGCCCCGGCGAGTACCGGCTGAGCGCGGAGCCGGGCGGGCGCTACCGCCTGGCCACGCGCGCGGGCGCCACCATGGAGGTGGGGCGGCTGGGCGGCGCGGTGGGCGCCAACGTGGGCTTCCGCTGGCACCCCGACGCGGCGCTGCTGCGGCGCCTGGAGCGGATCGACTTCACCGTGGTGACCCCGCGCGACGCCGCGGTGCGGCTGGCGGGCGAGCTGGTGACGGGGATGGGCGACAACGGCAACTTCCTGCGGCTGGAGCTGCGGGGGACCGAGCCGGCGCGCATCACCTCCACCCTCAACACCCTCACCGACCGCTACGTGCAGGTGGCGGGCGACCTCAAGCGCTCGCGCCTGCAGGAGCTGGAGCGCATCCTGGGCGAGCAGCTGGGCTACGCGGCGGGGAGCCTGGCGCGCGAGGAGGCGGCGCTGCAGGGCTTCCGCGTGCGCACCATCACGCTGCCGACGGACCGCGGCTCGCCGGTGACGCCGGGGCTCGAGGTCACGCAGAACCCGGTGCTGTCGAACTTCTTCTCGCTGAACATGGAGCGCGAGCAGATCCAGCGCGACCGCGACGACCTGGCCCGCGCGCTCTCGCAGGACGCCGCCACGGTCTCGACGGTCGAGGCCATCCCCTCGGTGCAGAAGTCGTCGGCGCTGGTGCAGGCGCTGAGCGAGCTGACGCAGAAGCGCGCCGAGGAGCGGGCGATGAGCGGGCAGTTCACCGACCTGTACGTGCCGCTGCAGCGGCTGCGCGAGCAGGTGCGGACGCTCGAGCGGCAGACCATCCCCACGCTGTCGGCGCGGCTCGACGCCGAGCTGGCCGGGCGCCAGCACGCCATCGACGGGCTGATCCAGTCGGCCTCCACGCAGCTGCGCGGGATCCCGCCGCGGGCCATCGAGGAGGCGCGCCTGACGCGGCGGGTGGAGATCGCGCAGGACCTGTACAAGCTCCTGCAGCAGCGGCACGAGGAGGCGCGGCTGGCGGCGGTCACCACCATCCCCGACGTGCGGGTGCTGGACCGCGCCACCGAGCCCTACTCGCCGGTGCGCGACCCGCGGCTGCAGCTGATCCTGCTCTTCTCCCTGGCGGGGCTGGCGGCGGGCGTGCTGGGCGCGATGCTGTACGACCGCGCCAACCCGCGGCTGGCGTATCCCGAGCAGGTCACCGAGGGGCTGGGGCTGCCGATCCTGGGCGCCATCCCGCGGGCCCGCTCGGTGGGCGCGGGCGCGCGGGCGTCGTCGGTGTCGCCCGAGCTCCCCGAGGCGTTCCGGGCGCTGCGGCTGGGGCTGGTGCACGCCAGCGGCACCGCGGGCCCGCTGGTGGTCACCATCACCAGCCCGGGGAGCGGCGACGGCAAGTCGTTCGTGTCCGCCAACCTGGCGCTGACCTTCGCCGAGCAGGGGCACCGGGTGCTGCTGATCGACGCCGACCTGCGGCGCGGCACGCTGCACCGCGTCCTGGGCGTGGAGCGGAAGCCGGGCTTGAGCGACTACCTGGCGGGGAATGCCACGCGGGCCGACGTGGTCCAGCGCACGCCGTACGAGGGCGTGCACATGATCGCGGGGGGCACGCGGGCGGGGCGGGGGCCGGAGCTGCTGAGCACGCCGGCCATGGCCGAGCTGCTGGCCGACCTGCGCTCGGCGTACCGGGTGATCCTGATCGACAGCCCGCCGATCGGGGCGTGCGTGGACCCGCTGGTGCTGGCCACGCTCAGCCGCGACATGCTGATGGTGCTGCGCAACGGCGCCACCGACCGGCAGCTGGCCGAGTGGAACCTGGACCTGGTGGACCGGCTGCCGATCCGCGTGCTGGGCGCGGTGATCAATGGCATCGCCGCCAAGGGCGCCTACCGCGCCTACCGTTACTTGAAGGGCTACGACTACCAGGCGCTGCCTGAGGACTCCACCTCCGCGCCGAGGCTGCAGCCGGTGGCGTAAGGCAGCGAGTGCGGAAGTGCGTGAGTGCGATAGTGCGCCGGCGTCGAGAGATGCCGGCGCACTTTGCACTCTGGGATAATGAAAACTGCAAGTCTCACGCAGAGTCAGCAGGGTCAGCAGAGAACTGCAGCTGTTTCTCTGCTGACCCTGCTGACTCTGCGTGAGGTCGAAGTTCTTTCCTTCCGCAGTCCGCCGCGTCTCCGCGGCTCCGCGTGAGGCCCTTCATCGCCTGGGGACCGCGAGGAGAGCATGGGAGAACGCGAAGAGCCCCGGCCGTGTGAGACCGGGGCTCTTCGTGGGATCCGAGGCGTGGGGGCTCGGGGAAATCAGGCGGGTGGGGCAGGGGCGGCCGCGGCGGGCTCGACGGCGATCTCGACGTGATGGGCGCCGTTGCCGTTCTTCGTCTTCCCGTTCCCGCTCCCCTTGCCGTGCCCGAGCGCGGCGTGCAGGTCGTCGGCGGCGTGGGCCAGCAGGTCGGCCGCCTGCACCCGCGGCGTTCCCGAGCCGTCGATGGCGAAGCGCCCCGCGTACACCCGCGGCGCGGGCGCGCCGTCGCGCGCCAGCTCGCGCTGCACCGTGCCGCAGAGCCGCTCGGCCAGCCGCTCGGCGCCCTCCCACCCGGTGGCCGGTGCCAGCACCGCGAACTCGCCGCGGCTGATCAGCCCGATCACGTCGGAGGTGCGCCCGGTCAGCCGCAGCAGCTCGGCCACGCTGTCGGTGCGCCCGTCCATCCCCACGCCCTCGCCCGACGTGTCGGCGTGGAAGGCGATGCAGGCGAGCGGACGGTGGTTGCGGTACGCGTCGGCCACCATCTCCTGCGCCCGCCGCACCAGCCCCGCCGCGTTGTACAGCCCGCTGGCCGCGTCCAGCAGCCCCCGCTCCTCGGCCGCCGCCACCTCGCGCCGCACGGAGGCCAGGGCGCGCACCTTCAGCACCAGCTCCTCGGGGTCGAGGGGGAACCCGAACGCGTCCCACGCCCCGGCGCGCATCGCCGCCAGCCGGTCCATCCGCGAGATGGTGCCCGCCGAGGCCACCAGCACCGGCGTGCTCGAGCCCAGGCGAGGATGCGCGCGCAGCGCGCGGCACAGCGCCTCGGTGCCGTCGAGCCCGTGCTCGGCCTCGAGCAGCACCACGTCGGGCTCCAGCTCGTCGAAGCGCGCGTAGGCGTCGTCGTGGTCCGACGCGCGCGCCACCAGGCAGCCGTACGGGGTCAGGATGCTCTCGAACGAGCGAGCCAGCCATTCCGTGCGGCTGTACACCAGCACCGTGGGGGGGTGTGCGGGGGAAGTCGGGATCGAGGGCATCGCTCGGATGGTGTGGGGGCGCCCGGCGCGGACATGGGGGGCAGGTCCGTGCCGGACGCGGGGGGAATTTGCGGCGGGGGACTGCACGACCCGTGCTGCGTGCTCCGGCGTGCGAAAGCCAAGCATTTGCAGCTATTTAGCCGAAAGGAGACAGGCTGCGGGTGCTGCGTGCGCCCGACACCTGTGCGGTCGCGCCCGTCCCACGCGCAGCATGTTGCACGCGCGCCACACCTGGCGGGCGGCGCCGACGGCCGGGGGCGCCGCGCGGGCGGGCGCGCGGGGAGAAAGCGCCCGTGCGGCCAGCGTTTTCGCCGCGGCGGCGCCCCGGCACCAACGTTGATCTTCCCTGCCGCCGCCGGCCGCCCGCCGTCCTCCGGCGGCCGCCTTCCCACGCCCGGAGCACCATCCCATGAAGCCCATCCAGCGATCCCTCCTCGTCCTGGCCGCCGCGCTGCTGGCCGGCACCGCCGGCGCGCGCGCGCAGGCCGCCGCCCAGCCCGGGTGGGACCCCGGCCGGGTGCAGCTGAACCGCGCCGACCTGCAGGCGCTGCTGGCCAGCTACGAGCAGGCCGCCACCTCGCCCGCGCACAGCGAACGCTACCGCGCCCAGGCCCGCGTCCGCGCCGAGGCCATCCGCACCCGCCTGCAGGAAGGCGACGTGCAGCCGGGCGACCAGGTGGCGCTGCTGGTGGAGGGGCAGGAGGCGCTGACCGACACCTTCACCGTGCGCGAGGGGAGCGTGATCTTCCTCCCGCAGATCGGCGACGTGCCGGTGCGCGGGCTGCTGCGCTCGGAGCTGGAGGGGCGCCTGCGCGAGCACCTGTCGAAGTACCTGCGCAACCCCGTGGTGCGCGCGCGGCCGCTGGTGCGGGTGGCGGTGGAGGGCGAGGTGGGGCGTCCCGGCTGGTACGTGGTGCCGGCCGACGCGCTGGTGACGGACGTGCTGATGCTGGCCGGCGGGCCGCAGTCGAACACGTCGACGGCGCGGCTGCGGATCGAGCGCCAGGGCGTGCCGGTGTGGCAGGGGCCCATCCTGGCCGAGGCGCTGGCGCAGGGGCGGACGCTGGACGCCATGGGCATCCACCCCGGCGACCGCTTCTTCCTTCCCGGGAAGCCGGCCAACGCGGCGGGGACGGTGATGCGCGGGCTGCCGGTGGTGCTGTCGCTGGTGCTGGCCGCCTCGCGGCTGTAGGCGCGGTGAAAAGCTCCGGCGCGTCAGGCGCCGGAGCCGTTGCCGTTGTGCGAAAGCTCGGCGCCCACGGCGCGCTCCAGCAGGTCGGGCCACACCTCGTCGAGCGAGCGGACGCCCAGCAGGCGCTCGGTGTAGCCGTTCCCGCGGAGGGCGCAGCGCACGATCAGGCCGCCGCGGAAGTGCGGATGGCGGCTCCACCCGGCGGGGTCGGCGTACATGAGACGGGCGTACGCGTCCCGCGCGGCGGGCGGAAGCCACTGCCGCAGGAAGGCTGAGACCTCGTCGCGGGTCGTGGGGTCCATGGCTGGGCGATGCTGACTGGCAGGAGAGTCCCCGTCCCAAACCCGCAGCATCCCGCGTGCCGCGCGGCGCCGCCCCATCGCACGAATCTTTCCCATCTCGATCTTCCCACCTTGATTATACGAACAATGGCTGATAAGGGCCTGCGGGTACTGGTGACCGGGGGTGCGGGATTCATCGGCTCCCATGTGGCCGCGGCGTACGTGCGGCGCGGCGATTCCGTGACGGTGCTCGACTCCCTGGTGCACGGCTCGCGCGACCGCGTCCCGGCCGGGGCGGAGCTGGTGGAGATGGACGTGCGGGATGCGGCCGCCGCCGAGCTGGTGCGCGACGGCTGCTTCGACGTGGTGAGCCTGCACGCCGCCCAGATCGACGTGCGCGACTCCGTCGCCCGCCCGCGCTTCGACGCCTCGGTGAACCTCGACGGGCTGCTGAACCTGCTCGAGGCGGTGCGCGCGGCGGGGCGGGGGCGGGTGGTCTTCGCCTCGTCCGGCGGCGCCATCTACGGCAACGCGCGCACGCGGCCGACGCGCGAGGGCGCGGCCAAGCGGCCGGAGAGCCCGTACGGCGTGGGGAAGCTGGCGGGCGAGCACTATCTCCATGCCTTCCACCGCACGCACAGGCTCGACTACGTGGCCCTGCGCTACGCCAACGTCTACGGCCCGGGGCAGGACCCCAACGGCGAGGGCGGCGTGGTGGCCGTCTTCTGCTCGCGGCTGGCGGAGGGCGCGCCGCTCACCGTCTACGGCGACGGCGAGCAGACGCGCGACTACGTGCACGTGGCCGACGTGGTGCGCGCGAACCTGCTCGTCTCCGGCCTCGCGCTGCCGCCGGGCGGCTCGGTGGACGCGCGCGCGTTCAACGTGGGGACGGGGACGGAGACCTCCGTCAACGCCTTGGCGTCGGTGCTGATGGGCGTCGCCCACGCGCCCGCCATCGTCCGTCGCGCGCCGGCGCGCCCCGGCGAGGTGCGCCGCTCCTGCCTGGGCGCGGAGAAGCTGCGGCGGCTGGGATGGCGTCCCGGGCTGACGCTCGAGGAGGGGATGCGCGAGACCTTTGCCTGGGTGCGCGCGCAGTCCGCCGCGCCGGCCGAGCCTACGCCGTCCAAGCGCCGCGTCCGCGTCCCCGCCGTGATCTGAATCTCCAGAAAAGACCTGGGCTCACGCGGAGAAGCAGAGGCAGCGGAGAACTCATCTCTGCTGCCTCTGCTGCTCTGCGTGAGACTGCTGTTTTCAGGATTTATCGATTCGACCCCGTAGCCGTCGCGGTCGATTGGAGCCAGGGCATCGGGGGGACGACGGCGACGTCGCGGAACGGGCCCTCGGGGAGGCGCCGCAGCAGGTTCGTCGACACCACCTGGCCGTAGAAGTAGATGGAGAAGCCGTTCACGCCCAGCTCGCGGCCGATGCGGATCTCCCGCTCCACCTCGTCGGCGCCCAGGCCCGCGAGGATGCCGGCGTAGACGTGGCGGCCGCTCGGCTGCACCCCCGCCACCTGGTCGCGTACGATGCAGCGCCAGTCGCCGTGCTGCTCCTGCGTGTAGCCGCACGCGGGGGTGGTCACGGTGGAGTACGTCATCGGCACGGCGGCGTCGAAATAGCCGTCGCGCGCCCACGTCCACGGGTCCTGGAAGTACTGGTCGATGCCGCTCGACGACGGCCGGGCCAGCGCGTCCCAGCCGAACCGCCGCCGGTCGTAGATCGGCCACACGGCCGCGGAGAGCGGCACCGGACGCACGGCGTGGATGCTGTCGTAGACCTCGCGCACGGTGCGGTTCACCAGCTCGCGCCGGAAGCGCGCCCACCCGGCCGAATCGGCGCGCGGGTCGCGGCCGAACTCCGCCAGCGCGGCGGAATCCCACCCGAACTCCTCGCCGGGGTAGCGGATGCGGTCCAGGTGCACGCCGTCGACGTCGTAGCGCCGCACCACGTCGGCCGCCACGCGCGCCAGGTGCGTGCGCACGCCGGGGACGGCGGGGGAGAGGAAGACGTAGTCCTCGCCGTTGGGGCAGCGGTGCAGCCGCCCCGACCGGGTCCGCACCGCCCACTCCGGGTGGTCGATCAGCACGTGGTTCGGCTGCCCCGGCGCGCTCGGCCGCAGCATCCCGCATTTCGCGGACGACTCGGACTCCCACCCGGAGAGCGCGTTGATCCACGCGTGCAGCTGCAGCCCGTTCCGGTGCGCCTCGCGCACCGCCAGCTCCAGCGGATCGGTCGCCGGGGGAACGCCGCCCAGCCGGCCGCAGAGCCGGATCGAGCAGGGGTCCAGCTGCGACGGATAGAGGGCGTCGGAGGGCCCGCGCACCTGCAGGTAGACGATGTTGAAGTGCGCCCGCGCAGCCAGCCGCATCACCTCGGGGATGGTGGCGGTGTTGTAGTCCATCCGCGGCACCCAGATCGCCCGCGCCTCCACCATCGGCGGCTTTGCGCCGGACGCGCGGACCGCGGCGGGTCGCGGCGCCGTCGCGGCGACCGGCGGGAGCGTCGGGGTCACGTTCCGCGGGCGCGAGGCGGCGCCCATGAACAGCACGGGAAGAACGGCGAGCAGGGGGATTCCCAGCAGGTACTTCATCATCTACCACACGGTTGAAGGACTTCGGATTCTGCGGACTGCGGTCACATCAGCCGCTGGAGGTCTTCCTCGAACGCCAGCGGCACCAGCTCGCCGCGCTGCCGGTTGGCCGCGCCGCCCAGGTGCTCGAGCGCGGCGGACGGCTTCGCGCGGGCCAGGTCGATCGCCTCGAGCGAGTCGCGGTCGGTGGCCAGGCGCAGCATCACCGCGTAGTGCGGATGCCCGGTGGCCGGGTTCGTCTCCACCCGGTAGCCGGTGACGTACACCGAGTCTGCGGCGGGCGGGAGGAGCCGGAAGGTGTCGCACGCGAACGCCAGCACGATCCCGCAGCACAGCTCGTCGTAGCGCGCGCGGGTCTGCGCCGCCGCCTCGCGCGGCCCCGGCGCCACGATGGACGGCGGCGGGAGCTCCACGGAGAGGCGGAGGGCGAGGTCCGCCTCGACCGCGACCGTGAACGCCGGGTCCACGGGAAGGCGGATGCGCTCGCGGTACGAGTAGAGCGCCTCGATCCACGCGTGCGGATCGGGCTCCAGCACCCGCCGCGCGAACCGGGCGACCGCCAGCCGGCGCGCGTACGCGTCCAACCCGTCGTCGTCACCCTCGTCGTGCGGCTGCGGGCCGGGGTCGGCGACGGCCTCCCACGCCACGCGCGTGAACGAGCGGGGATCCCGCACGTGCGCCAGCGCGTCCTCGTCGCCTGACGGCGCGGGGGCGCCGAGCGCCGCGGGAACGCCGGGGATGCGCAGCTCGGGCGGATACCACGGCGGGGCGGGGAGCGGCGTGCCGCCGGCCGCCGCCACGGGCGCGGGGGGCGGGCCGCCGGGGTGCGGATCCGCGGGGATGTCCTGGCCGCCGAAGAGCTTGAGCGAACGGAAAGGGTTCCAGCTCACCGTCATCCTCCTGGAAATATCGGTCGGATCCGGCGCCTTGCGAAGGGGGGGACCGCGCGTGGCGTGTCTATGGGGACGGGAGGCGGGGGGTGCCTGCCGGATGGGCGAAGATGCGTCGCGATGTGTGCCGAAGGGTTATCGCGCGCGGACGGACGGCGCAAGCCGCGCGTTCTGCGGCGGCCGCGCCGCCGGGCGGAGGTCTCCCGCGAAGCCTTTGTGTCGCAACGGATAACGCGTTATCTTCCTCGCCGGACGGCATGGCCCCACCGCGACCCGGCGGCGGGGCCGTGTGCATCCGCCATCGTCGCCATCCCCACGCGGCAGGGGATCTTTCCCGGCATCCGGCCGGTATTCCGCCGCTCAAGCATCGGCGTCCGTCGCGTTCCGTATCGCCCCGCTCCACCCATCCGTTGCGAATGGCACTGAGAAACGAGCTCGTCGCGCAGGGGAACTGGCTCTTCCGCCACCGCAGCTGGCTGCCGCTGGTGCCGCTGGCGCTGGTCTTGGCGCTGCTCCCGTTCGCGCCGGACCCGCGCGCGCATCCCGCGCACCCGTGGTGGGAGGCGTTCTGCGTGGGGCTCAGCTTCACCGGCGTGCTGGTGCGGGCGATGACCATCGGCACCAAGCCGCGCGGCACCTCGGGGCGCAACCGGCGGGCGCAGGTGGCGGCGCGGCTCAACACCACGGGGATGTACTCCATCGTGCGCCACCCGCTGTACGTGGGGAACGCGCTGATGTGGGCGGGGGTGGCGCTGTATCCGCGGATGTGGACGGCGGCGATCCTGGCGGCGGCGTTCTTCTGGGTCTACTACGAGCGGATCATGCTGGCCGAGGAGGACTTCCTCCGCCGCCAGCACGGCGCCGCGTTCCGCCAGTGGGCGAAGGTGACGCCCGCGTTCGTCCCCGACTTCTCGCTCTGGGTGCGGCCGGACCTGCCGTTCGCGCTGCGTGCCGTGCTCTCCGCAGAGTATCCCGGCTTCCTCGGGCTCGCCGCGTCGTTCATGGCCATCCGCACCGCGTCGGACCTGATCTTCCTCCGCCGCGTGGAGCCGCACCCGTTCTGCCTGGCGCTGTTCGGGACGGCGGTGGTGGGCTACGCGGTGCTGCGGACGCTGCGCAAGCGTACGCGGCTGCTCAAGGTCACCGGGCGGTGACGGAGCCGATCCCCCGGCCGCGGTTTCCATTCAAGGGATGGCTCTCACAGAGGACACAGAGGCCACGGAGGAATCGATCGGTTCCCCCGTGGCCTCTGTGCCTTCTGTGAGAGCTCATTCTTTCGATGGAGGTTATGGTCCGGACGGCTCCTCGACGCGGTGGTACGGCTCCAGCCCCTCGATGGTGGCGGTGGAGACGGAGCCGTCGGCGGCGAGCGCGAAGGTGATGAAGTTCTCGCCGTTGTCGCCGGGCTCGCGGAAGCGCGCGCGGAAGGTGTCCCAGTTCCAGTGCTCCAGGTCGGCCACCAGGCGCGGGCCGACGGCGGCCACCAGCTTCCCGTTTTCCAGCCGCACCCGCAGCTCGCCGTGCGCGGAGTCGGCGTAGACGCCGGCGTAGCGCGCCAGCGGCAGCGAGGGACGGGTGCCGCGCGCGCGCAGCTTCAGCCGCTCGGCGAACGCCGCCCGGGCGTTCGAGTCCGCGGCGGCGTAGAGGGCGCGCAGCTCGCCGCTCCAGTCGCGCGGCGGCTCGCCGGTGTACAGGTCGAGCACGTGGTTGAGGATCGCGTGCCGCACCTCGGCGTGGTCGACGTTGGCGAGCACGACCACGCCCACGCGCTGGTCCGGCAGCATCCCCGCGATGGCGCTCATCCCGTCGATGCTGCCGGTGTGCATGGTCACGAAGTGCCCGCGGTAGTCCTCCAGGAACCATCCCAGCCCATACGCCACGAACCGCGTCCCCGCGAGCCGCGCGGAGGGGTAGAAGGCCGCGACGGGAACGACGAACTGCGGCGTGTACATCTCCGCGTAGCGGCCGGCGGAGACGAATCGCCGGCCGCCCAGGCGCGTGCTGTCGAGCTGGAAGCGGAGCCAGCGCGCCATGTCGTGCACGGACGAGTGCATCGACCCCGCCGGCCCCGCGTTGTCGATGTCGCGCTCGGGGATGGCGACGAGGGTGTCGCCGCGGCGGATGTGCGCGGCCGCGACGTTCGGCCGCCCGGCGAGCCCCGCCAGCCCGGTGACGGTCTCGCGCATCCCCAGCGGCTCCAGCAGGCGCGACTGGACGAGCCGCTCCCACGTCGTCCCCGCCGCGGCGGCGGCCACCTCGCCGGCCACCACGAACGAGAGGTTGTTGTACGCGTACTGCGAGCGCAGGCTGCTGGCCTGCGGGAGCCAGCGCATGCGGCGGATGATGTCGGCGCGCGGGTAGCCCAGCACCCACACGAAGTCGTCGGGCGACACGCCGCTGCGGTGCGTGAGCAGGTCGCGCACGGTCAGCTCGCGGGTGACGGACGGGTCGCGCAGCTCGAACGACGGGAGATACGTGCGCACCGGCGCGTCGAGGTCCACCTTCCCCGAGTCCGCCAGCATCAGCAGGGTGCTGACGGTGAACGCCTTCGTCGTCGACCCGATGGCGAACAGCGTGTGCGCGTCCACCGGCTCGTTCCGTCCCACGTGGCGGGTGCCGTAGCCCTTCTCGAAGACCACCGAGTCGCCCTGCACGATGGCGACGGCCAGCCCCGGCACCTTCCAGTCGCGCACCGCCTGCGCCACCCACGCGTCGAACGCCGCCAGGTCGGGCCCCGCCGCCACCTTCTCGCCTGGATGCACGGGCGTGGGATGCGGCTGCGTGGGCGCCGGCGGCTGTACCTGCGCGGCCAGCGGCATCGCCGCGAGCAACGCAGCGGTGGCGAGCACGAGCCCGGTGATTCGGCGGCGCATCGCGCGACGAGGATGGCGATCGGTTCGGGAGATCGGCATGGCGCTCAAGAGCGGTGTTTCGGAGATCAGAAAGGGTCGCGAGAAGATGCAACGACGGGGGTGCTTCGCGCGAGGCCCCTCATCCTCCCGACCCCCTTCTCCCGAACTGCAGGAGAAGGGGGAGACCTCAGCGTGGGGTGAGGGTTTCGGCGCGAGTGGGAGGCATCCTGCCCGCCGTGGGTGGCCCCCTCCCCCGGCCCCTCCCCCGCTGCGCAGGGGAGGGAGAACTCAGTGCGGGGCAAGCATTTGCGTGAGGGATGCGCGCCCGGAGGGCCGGGACACCGCCGCGCGTGACGAGATGCCGGGGGGATCACACGAACGCCTGGCGCGGCGGGGGCCCGGCGCCGTTGGCCACAGTCGTATCGTGGCCTACGGCGCGCGCAGCCCGTTTTGGCGTCTAAGCGCCAAACACGCCCAAACCATGCAGTTTCAGGGAGATACGGAGATGCCCCGGCGCAGGCCATCGCGCCGGGGCATCGTCATTCCCGCAACAGAATCAGTTCGACGACGCGCTGCGCTGGTTCGCCGGCTGCTGGCCGAGCAGGTACTGCCGGACGAACATCACCGTCGCGTAGAACTGGTAGTCGACGTTGGCCTTCTTGCGGAAGCCGTGGCCCTCGTCGCGCGCCATCAGGTACCACACCGGGCTGCCGTTCTGCTTCACCCGCGCCACCATCTGCTCCGCCTCGGTGTGCGGCACGCGCGGGTCGTTGCCGCCCTGCACCACGAACAGCGGCCGGGTGATGTTCCCCGCGTTGTTCAGCGGCGCCGTGCGCTCGAAGAACGCCGCCATCTCGGCCTGCCGCTCGTCGCCGTACTCGGCTCGGCGCAGGTCGCGGCGGTAGCTCTCGGTGTTCTTGAGGAAGGTGTTGAAGTTGCTGATCCCCACCACGTCGAGCGAGCAGCAGATGCGGTCGTTGTAGGTCGTCGCCACGGCCAGCGTCATGAACCCGCCGTAGCTGCCGCCCGTCACCATCACCCGCTGCGGGTCCAGGTCCGGCTGCCGGCCGATCCAGTCGAGCAGCGAGCCGATGTCCTTCACGCTGTCGTAGCGCTTCATCCCGTTGTCGAGCTTCACGAACGTCTTCCCGTAGCCCGTCGACCCGCGGACGTTGGGGTAGATGATGGCCACGCCCAGCTCGTTCAGGAAGTAGTTGCTGCGCCCCAGGAAGGTGGGCCGGCTCTGCCCCTCGGGGCCGCCGTGGATGTTGATGATCACCGGCCGCCGCCCAGTGAAGCGCGCCGGCGGCTTGTAGTAGAAGCCGGTGATCTCGCGCCCGTCGAAGCTGGGCCAGCGGATGAGCGCCGGCTCCGACAGCTCGTTGGCCACCAGCCCGCCCAGCTCGCTCTCCGTCCACCGCGTGACCGCGCCCGTGGCCACGTTCAGCGAGTACACGTCCGACGTCGAGCGCGCGGAGCTGACCGAGAAGCCCAGGTCGCGCGAGTTGTTGTGCCACTCCAGCCCGCCGATCACCCCCTGCGGCACGCCGGTGACCGGGCGGACACGGCGCGAGGCGAGGTTCAGCAGGTACAGCTTCGACACGCCCGCCTCGTTGGTGGTGAAGGCCACGGTCGATCCGTCGGGCGACAGGTCGACGCCCTCCACGTCCCAGTTGATCCCCGTGGTCAGCGGCGTCAGGCGGCGCGTGGCCACGTCCATCAGCGCCAGGCGCTGGTACTCCGAGCCCTGGTCGGTGGTCAGGATGATCGAGCGCCCGTCGGCGGTGAAGCGGCCGCCGCCCCAGGCCACGGTGTCGCGCGGATCGTTAAGCTGCGTCTTCTGCCCCGTCGCGAGATCGAGGAGGTAGAAGTTGCTCTGGTTGACGGAGAGGTACTCGCCGACGAGCAGCCGGCGGTCGTCGCGCGACCAGTCCAGCACGCCCCAGCCGCCGCCCTGCACCTGCAGCACCATGCGGTCGGTCGACTTGTTCGCGGGGTCCATCACGTAGATGTCGCGGTCGCCGCCGTTGCGGCGCGTGGAGGCGTAGGCGATGCGGTCGCCCACGTGGCTCCAGCGCCAGCCGCCGTTCTGCGAGCGCCCGCCGGGGGTCAGCATCTCCGAGCGCCCCGAGGCGACGTCGTAGCGGTAGATCTGCCCGAACTCGTTGCCGCCCACGTCCTTGGTGAACAGGAAGTAGCGCCCCGTCTTCGGCTCGAAGCTGCCGCCGCCCACCGGCTCGTCGAAGAAGGTGAGCTGCGTCCGCGCGCCCATCGGCATGCGCACCATGTGCAGCTGCGCGGTGTTGGCGAAGCGGGTGGAGATGAGGATCTCGCGGCGCAGCGGGTGCCAGGCGGCGAGGCCCGCGCCCCGCGACTCGGTGTAGCGGCGCACCTCCTCGGCCAGCGTGGCGGGGATGGGCGGGATGCCGTCGGCCACGAGGTTCTCGTTCGGCGCGATGACCGGCTGCGGCTGCTGCGCGCGCGCCGCGACGGGCGCGGCGAGCACCAGCGCGGCGGCAAGGGTACGGCGGAGTCGCATGGATGGGTCCTCCGGGCAGGCGGGTGTCGGGCGCGGTGGCGGGCGTGTGGGGCCGGCCGCCGGCATCTGTATACGGGATACGCCGCATCATAGGGGGCGAATGAATTCGCTGCAACAACCACACGAAGTCCGCCTTCGCGGACTACAGGCTCCGGCCCGGACGCGGCGACGGCGCACGGGGCGGAGATCGACGCATCCGCTGCACTGAGTTGCAGTTCTCCCCTCCCCTGCGCAGCGGGGGAGGGGGCCGGGGGAGGGGGCCCACCCGCGGCCGCGGGGATCTCCGCCTGACGCACGAAAGCCCTCCCCGGATCACCCGGAGAGGGCTTCGTCTCTCTCGATTCTGTCGAGCTGGCGACGTCCTCGATTCTGTCGAACCCGACGACGTCCTACGCCGCCGCCTGCCTCGGCGTGTCCTGCTCGAACACGCCGAGGATCTCGCGGATCGTGGTCTCGCCGCGGTCGCGGGCGTACCACTGGCGCGCTTCGCGGTAGATGTCGCCCGTCGGCCGGGTAGCCGCGTGCTTCTCCCGCAGCACGAACTGCTGCAGCTCGGTGGGCCGCGGGCCCCACGTCCCCGCGACCGTGAAGTCCGGCCGCAGCACCACCACCAGCGGAATCGAGCGCGAACCGTTGGTCAGGTGCCGGTCCATCAGCTCGGGATGCTCGTCGCGCTTCACCACGCGCAACTCCACGTTCGGCAGCACCTCGGCCAGGCGCGCGGCCACCGGCACGGTGTTGGACGCGTCGCCGCACCAGTCCTCGCTGGTCACCAGCAGCCGCCACTCGCCGCCGATGCGCGCCGCGGTGCGGAGCGCCCACTCCGGCACCTGCGAGCGCCCCCACACCCCCTCCCACAGGCCGCGGTGCTCCTTCACCTCGCGGCCGAGATAGTCATCCCAGGTGAACCCCAGGTCCCAGTACTTCCGGTAATCGAAATCGCCCGTCATCGGCCAATCCTTTCTCGAAACGGTCCGGCCCGAACGGCGCCGTCCGCGGAGCGGGTCCGCGATACAGGACCCGTGCCTCCAATCTAAAACCGCGGTCAAGGGAAGATATCGTAATCTTCTGTAGATGAACGATTTATGCCGATGCGCCCGAGACGGTGTCTCCGACGGGATCGCCGACGCGCGCGGGGACCTGGTCGAACCCCGGTGGCGTCCGATTTGCACCGCCGACCCTTGAAACCCGCGCGGACAAGCAGTCCCGATCCTGCCACCTCGGAAAGTGCGGAGAATGATCACGAAACAGGATCTCGAGCGGCTCATCAACCGCGAGGAAACCGGGCGGCCGGTGGTATCGCTCTTCCTCGACATGTCGGTCAACTCCAACAACAAGCGCACGCACCAGGTCTTCCTCAGCCAGAAGCGCCAGCAGTTCGAGGAGCTGCAGAGCGAGTGGATGGCCGAGCACGAGGAGGGCGTGGAGACGCTGTGGGACCGCGTGCAGCGCTGGCTGGACGAGGACTACGACGAATCGTGCTGCGGCGTGGTGATCTACGCCGAGGTCGGCGGCGACGGGTTCGAGGCGCTGCAGACCCGCGCGCCGGTACAGAACCGGCTGATCATCGCGCCCACGCCGGTGGTCGGCCCGCTGGCGCAGGTGCTGGAGGGGTACCGCCACTACGGCGTGGTGCTGATCGACCGCGAGCACGTGCGCCTGCTCTCCGTCTACCAGGGGAGCGTGCTGGACGAGCTGGAGCGCCGCGGCGACCCGCTGCCGCCGCCGCACGACGTGCAGGCCGGCGGCTACGCGCAGAGCCGCTACCAGCGCCGCAAGCTCGAGGAGACCAAGCACTTCTTCAAGGAGTTCGCGGCCGAGGTGCAGGACTTCGTGGCCCGCTACGGGCCCGACGACCTGGTGCTGCTGGGCACGGAGGAGAACCTTTCCGCCTTCGCCGAGCACCTCCCCGACTCCATCCTGCAGCGCGTGGTGTACACCGGCCCCATGTGGGTGGACGAAAACGCGGCGGAGATCGTGCGCCAGCTGGAGCCGCTGCTGCGCGGCGAGCTGGAGCGCGCGCAGCACGAGGTGGTGGAGCAGGTGCGCGACCGCGTGGTGCACGACTACCTGGCCACCGCCGGCTTCCAGGGCACCCTCAGCGCGCTGCAGGAGGGCCGCGTCGACACGCTCCTGCTGGCCCGTGACCAGCGGCGCGACGGGCGGCGGTGCGCGCAGTGCGGCTTCGTGTTCGCGCGCGAGCTGGAAGCCTGCCCGTACGACGGGTCGACGGCGATGACCGAGGTGGACGTGGTGGAGGAGATGGTGCGAATGGCGGAGGGGCAGGGCGTGACCGTGGCCTTCGCCGACCCCGGCGAGGTGGCCGACCTCAAGGGCGCGGGGGCGCTGCTGCGGTACTGACCGGCGGGCGGAATGTCCGCATGGAGTGACCCGCGAGGCCCGGAGACGACCGTCTCCGGGCCTTCGCGCTTGACATGCGGTTACGTTCTCTGCTACCTATGTACGCATTCCCAAACAAACGTCCCCGCCGCCCACCGCCATGCCATCCGTTCTGGATACCGCGGCGCTCGACCAGGTCCGCGCCGACCTGGAGGAACTCGAAGGCGTCCGCCGCGCCGTGATCGACGGTCCTCCGTATACGGTATACGTGATCTCCGAGGCGGCGCACGCCCCGGCGGAGATGCTCGTACACTCCGTCCTCTCGCGCCACGGTTTGACGCCTTCCGAGGTGGAGCTGCACGTCAGCCACGTGCACGCGCCCGAGCCGCGCCGCCGCGTGCGCTTCGTCTCCATCCAGCTCGAGCAGCCGCGCATCGGGCGGGTGATCGCGCGGGTGGAGCTGGAGTGGGCGGGCCGCACGCACCTGGGCGAGTACGAGGGCGAGAGCGGGTTCGCGCTGGAGCTGCGCGCCGCCGCCGCGGCCACGCTGTCGGCGCTGGAGGAGGTGATGGGCGGGCGGGTGAAGTTCCAGCTGGTGGGGATCAAGCCCTTCCGCGCGTTCGACGCCGACGTGGTGGTGGCCCTGCTGCGCAGCGACGTCGACGGCAAGAGCCTGATCGGCGCCGCGCTGGCCGCCGACGCGCCGTTCCGCGCCGCCGCCGTCGCCGTCCTCAACGGCACCAACCGCGTCCTCGGCAACTACCTGTCGAACGACGAGGATGGGCAGGTGGGAGAGTAGGCCTTCGCTGGACGATTCCTTCCAGAAGCGTTTAGTTTGGAGGGAACCGACGATCAGGATGGGAGGTGCGGCGTGCCGGATATCCGTCCCATGGCTCTGCCCGATGGCAGCGTGGTGCACAGCGACCCCGAGATCATGGGGGGGACGCCCGTCTTTGTCGGTACGCGCGTTCCGGTGCAGACGCTGATCGACCACATCCAGCGCGGCAGCACGCTGGACGAGTTCCTGGAAGACTTCCCGACCGTTCGCCGCCAGCAGGCGAACGAGTTTCTCCGGCAGGCAACCGACGCCCTCCTGGACCGCGTCGCGTGAAGCGCGTCCTGCTGGACGAGAACCTTCCGCACCGTCTCCGCCGCGAGCTACCGGAGTGCGAGGTGCTGACGGTCGCGCAGGCGGGTTGGGCGGGAACGAAGAATGGTGCGCTTCTCCGCCTCGCCACCCAGACGTTCGACGTGTTCCTCACCGCTGACCGGAGCATCCCGCATCAGCAGGTTCTGGCGACCTTCGAGCTGGGATTCGTTCTCCTCGAAATCGGCGGCACGCGGCTGAAGGACATCCTGCCGTTCATCGAGCAGGTGAGAGAAGCCGTCGCGGCCGTCCGTTCCGGAGAGCTCATCCGCGTTCCTGCCGATTCGGCCGGGTAGAACATCGGGTCATCTGACGAAGGAAAACTGCCGCGCCCGGATCTCGAGGAGATCCGGGCGCGTTCTCTTACTCAGCACTCAGCACTCGGCACTCACCTCCGCCGCTTGCTCCAGTCCCGCATCACCATCCGTGGGTAGCCGTTGTCGGGGTCGCCGCCGGCGCGGAGGATGGAGTCGACCTTCTCGGGGCCGCGGTTGTAGGCCAGGAGCGCCAGCTTCACGTTGCCGTGGTACTTGTCGATCAGCGTCTTCAGGAAGCGGAAGCCCACGCGGAGGTTGGTGTCGCGGTCGAACAGCGCCTCGCGCTCCAGGCCCGGGCGGAAGTACCGCGCGGTCGACGGCATCAGCTGCGTGAGGCCGACGGCGCCCACGGGGCTCACCGCGTGCCGGTTGAACTCGCTCTCGGTGGCCACCAGGCCGAACGCGAGCTTGGGGTCGATCCCCTCCGCGTTGGCGATGTCCTCGATCCGCTCCGCCAGGTCCGCGGGGATGCCGTAGGTGGACGAGTTCGCCTGCACGCGCGTGAGCTTCTCGATCTGCGCGCGCTGCAGGTCGATCAGCCCGGGCGCGCGCGACGCGAGGGCGAACTGCTGCATGAACGTCCCACCTCCGTCCGCCGTTGCCTCGGCGGCCCTAACCCCAAGCAGGAACGCGATCAACGCCAGCGCGACTCCGAGAATGGCGCTTTTGGCCGTGGCGGCCACGTCCCAATGCGGACGTTTACGCGCCTCGATATCTGCCTGCAGTTTCAGCAGGAGAGACTGCATCCGGTGCCTCCGGGTCAGAGTTGTCCCCGAGGCGAAAAGGCAAGGCCCGTGCCCGGATCAGCCGTTCGCTGTCGCAGCCGTCCACGTTCCCGATCGGCCTCCTTCCTTGCGCAGGAGCCGGATTCCGGAGATCTCCATCCCCCGGTCGCGGGCCTTGCACATGTCGTAGACCGTTAGCAGCGAAACCGTTACGGCGGTCAGCGCCTCCATCTCCACCCCCGTCTTTCCATCGACTTTCGCGGTGGCGGAAACGCGAATTCCGGGGAGCGACTCGTCCGCCGAAATTTCCACTTCCACCGAGGTCAGGGGGAGCGGGTGGCAGAGGGGGATGAGGTCGGCGGTGCGCTTGGCCCCCGTGATTCCCGCCAGCTGCGCAACCAGGACGACATTCCCCTTCGGCGTGTCGCCGGCGACGATGGCGGCGAGCGTTTCCGCGGACATGCGGATGTGTCCTTCTGCAACAGCCACGCGCCGGGTGACGTCCTTCTCCCCGACGTCCACCATCCGCGGCCGCCCCGCCTCGTCCAGGTGCGTGAACCCGCCGTCGCTCATCTCCGATCTCCCGTGAAGTGTCTCGCGGCAAGATCCGCCGTCTCGCTGCGCGCCACAAGGACGGATTTCTCACGCGGAGCCGCGGAGACGCGGAGGTGCAGGGCTGAATCCTCCGCGTCTCCGCGCCTCCGCGTGAGAATCCGACGATCTGGGGGAGAAGAAAAACGGCCGGATCCGCGGCGGTGGATCGGGCCGTCGATTGCTGGAGATTAGGGGGATCAGGCCGCGCGGACGAGATCCTCGCGCATGCCGCGCAGCAGGTCGGCGAGGATTAGCTGAGGGTTGACGTTGCCGGCGGCCATCTCCATCGCCGCCTGCACGCGCAGGATGGCGGAGGCCACGCCCTCGGGGCGGACGCGCGCCTTCTTCGCGATCGAGGTCAGCAGCGCGGTATCGTCGGTGTAGGCCACCTGCTCGGGGGCGCCGCTCGCCACCACCATCAGGTCGCGCAGCCAGAGCGCGAGCGCGGCGAGTCCCGCGGTAAACTCGCCGCGCGCGCCGGCGGGGGCGACGTTGTTGGCCGCCGCGAACCGCTCCGCCGCGCCCTGCGCCGTCGCGGCGACGAGGAGGCTGCGCGCCGTCTCGCGCTGGCGCTGGAGCACGCCCGCGCCGCCGCTCGTCGGGAGCAGTCTAAGCGCGCGCCCGATCGCCCCTTCGGACACGGAAGCCAGCGACTCCGCCTCGGCGTGCTTCATCCTCTTCTCCCGCTCCAGGAACGCGGCGACCTCCGGCTGCGAGAGGCGGAGGACGCGCACCGGCAGCACGCGCGAGCGGATGGTGGGGAGCAGCGCGCCGGGGTTGGACGAGGTGAGGATGAGCGTGGTGTCGGC
Source organism: Longimicrobium sp. (assembly GCA_036377595.1). NCBI lineage: Bacteria > Pseudomonadati > Gemmatimonadota > Longimicrobiia > Longimicrobiales > Longimicrobiaceae > Longimicrobium > Longimicrobium sp. Next base: position 77,645 of record DASUYB010000143.1, read on the forward strand.
CGGAGGCTCCTCGAGCAGCTTGAGGAAGGCGTTCGCCGCCTCGGGGCTGGACTCCTGCGGCACCATCGCCTCCGCGTCGCCCACGACGAAGACCTTGCGCGAGCCCATGGCGGGGCGCACGGAGGCCAGGCGCTGGAGGTTCAGCACCATCCCCATGAAGTACGCGGGCGCCTTGTCGAACGCGGGAACGTGGAAGGGGTCCGCGCGCCGCGCCGCCAGCTCGGCGCCGCGGGCCTCCTCCAGCTTCTCGCGCAGCTTCTCGGGCGTGGCCGCGTCGGGGCGGGGGAGGGGGAAGAACCAGTGGAGGTCGGGGTGCTCCAGCCGCTCCACGAACCGGCACGCCTGGCACTCCCGGCACGCCTCGCCGTCGGCCCGCGGATTCTGGCAGAGGATGAGCTGCGCCAGCCAGAGCCCCAGCCGCTCCTTCCCCACGCCGGATGGACCGTGGATGAGCAGCGACTGCGGCAGGTTCCCCGCGCGCAGCGCCGACAGGAGCTTCGCGCGGACGTCCTCGTGGCCGTAGACGGGCGGAAGCGGCATCAGAAAACCCCCTCTTCCCGGGCGATGGAGCGGGAGGAGGGGGCGAATGAATTCGCTGCAACAACCACACGAAGTCCGCCTGCGCGGACTACCACCGCGGAGGCGGACGACATCCCGGCGCGCGCGAAAAGCATTCGGCCGAACCGCGCCGAAGCCTCTCGCCGAGTTGAGGTCTCCCCCTCCCCCAGTCGGTTTTGGGGGAGGGGGCCGGGGGGAGAGGGCCTTCGCGCCGCGGCAACGAAGATGTCTGGAATCCGCACCATCCCCGACTTGCGCACCATCACCATCCCGGCTTCCATCACCGCCCGCGCAGCCACGCCAGCGGGTCCACGGCCTCGCCGCCGGGGGTGCGGATCTGGAACTCGACGTGTGCGCCCTCGGGGGTGTTCTCGCCGCCGATGGTGCCGATCTGCTGCCCCTTGGCCACCGTCGCGCCCTGCTGCACCTGGATGTCCTTGAGATACAGGTACAGCGAGTAGTAGCCGCCGCCGTGGCTGATCACCACCGTGGGGCCGTAGCCCTCGAACGGCGCCGCCATCTCCACCCTGCCGCCCTCCACCGCGCGCACCGGCGAGCCCGCCGCGGCGCCGATGCCGATGCCGTTGTAGCGGATGGCGGTGCCGTTGGTCTGCATCGCGCGGCCGAAGCGGTAGATCACGTTCCCCTGCGCGGGCCACCCCAGGTTGCCCATGCTGGCCGTGGTCATCGTCGGCGCGGGGCGCGGGGCCACCGGCGTGGTGGCCGGCGGCGCGGGGCGGCCGGCCACGCGCGCGGCGTTGCGGTCGCGCGCGGCGGCGGCCAGGCGGTCGCGCTCGCGGCGCTCCTCCTCGCGGCGGCGGGCCTCGAGCGTGGCCATCAGGCTGGTCAGCCGCCGCTCGTCGCGCAGCAGCTCGTCGATGCGCTGCACCGTGGTCCGCTCGTGCGAGCGCAGGCTCGACAGCGTGCTGGTGCGCTGCGCCGCCATGTTCCCCAGCTGCGCGTTCTCCTGCGCCCGCTCGTTCTGCAGGTAGGTGAGGTCGGTGTAGCTGCGGCGGAGTTCCTGCTCGCGCAGCTCCAGCTGGTGCTGCAGCTCGGCGACGTCCCCGACGAGGGTGCGGTCGCGCCGGGCCACGAGGTAGAGGTACTTGTAGCGGTTCAGCAGGTCGGCGAAGGAGCTGGCGGTCAGCAGCACCTCTTCCGTCTGCAGGGGACCGCGCTTGTAGATGTCGCGCAGGCGCCGGTTCAGCAGCGCCTTCTTCTGCGCCAGCTCGTCCTGCGTGCGCAGCAGCTCGTCCGTCGTCTCGGCGATCTTCCGCTCCGTCTCGGTCATCTGGAAGTTGAGCTCGCGCAGAAGCGCGGCGCTCACCTCGCGCTGGCGCTGGATGTTGCGGATCTCGCTGGTCACGTCGTGCACGCGGCTGCGGATCCCCGACAGCTCGTTGCGCAGCTGGCCGCGCTCGGCGCGGATCTCCTGCAGCCGCCGCTGGCTGTCGGTGAGCTGCTGGCTGGCCGACGAGCGCGTGCGGCCGCCCTGCTGCGCCACCGCCGCCAGCGGCAGCGCCGCGGCCAGGGCGACGGCCAGGAAGGCGCGGGCGCGGCGGGACACCGTCAGACCGCCTCCAGGTGGCGGCGCACCGCCACCATGCTGCTCAGGAAGCCGAACACCGTCCCCACGATCACCACCAGGACGATCCACTGCCCGGGGATGAACTCGATGCGGAACATGGTGGCGCTCAGGATGCGGAAGGCGCCGTAGGTCAGCAGCGCGGCCAGGACGCCCCCCATCGCCCCCGTCATCAGCCCCTCCAGCAGGAACGGGCGCTGCACGAAGCCGTCGGTGGCGCCCACCAGGCGCATGATGCTGATCTCCTCGCGCCGCGCGAACACGGCGATGCGCACCGCGGTGGCGATGATGATGGCGGCCACCAGCGCGAACGCCACGCCGATCACCGTGGCCGCGCCGCCGGCCAGGCGCCGCAGGAGGTAGATGCGGTCCAGCCAGTCGCGCCCGTAGCGCACGTCCTCGACGAAGGGATACGCCCCGACGCGCTCGGACACGCGCTTCACCGCGCGCGGGGTGCGCGAGCCCGGCTTCATCCGGATCTCCAGCGACGCGGGGAGCGGGTTGTTGTCGAGGTCGGCGAAGACGTCGCGGAACTCCTGCATCTCCTCGCGCGCGTTGGCCAGCGCCTCGAGCTTGGAGACGTAGCGCATCTCCAGCACCTCGGGGAGCGCGCGCACCTCCTGCTGCGCGAGCTCCAGCTGGGCGGGCGTCGTCGCGTCGTCGAGGTACGCGACGATCTCCACCTTCTCCTCCACCTTCTCGATCGCCCGGCCGATGTTCCAGGCGGTCAGCCCGAACAGGCCGATGACGAAGAGGGAGAAGCCGATGGCCAGCACGGAGAGGAAGGCCAGCAGCGGGCTGCGGCGGAAGGCGGCCAGCGCCTCGCGGAGCGCATAGGGCATGGCTCAGCTCCCCCGCGTGTCGGCGAGGGTGATCCCCGCCGTCTCGACCACCGTGGGCTGCGGGGCCGGAGCGGGCGCGGAGGCCTTGCTGTCGTACACCACCTGCCCCTGCGCCAGCTCGATCACCCGGTACTCGGGGTGCGCGCGGACCAGGTCGAGGTCGTGGGTGGCCATCAGCACCGTCATCCCCATCCCGTTGATCTCGCGGAAGAGCTCGAACACGCCGCGCGCGGCCCACTCGTCCAGGTTTCCCGTGGGCTCGTCGGCCAGGAGCACCAGCGGCTCGTTGGCCAGCGCGCGGGCCACGGCCACGCGCTGGCGCTCGCCGCCGGAAAGCTCGTCGGGAAGCGCCTGCGCCTTGTGGCTGAGGCCCACCTGGGTGAGCACGCGGTTCACCCGCTGGCCGATGGCGGTGCGCTTGACGCCCGTCACCTCCAGCGCGAAGGCCACGTTCTCCTCGGCCGTGCGGTCGCGCAGCAGGCGGAAGTCCTGGAAGACCACGCCCAGCTTGCGGCGCAGGAAGGGGATCTCGCGGCGGCGGATGGTCTTGCTGCTGAAGCCGGAGACGCGCACCTCGCCCGCGTTGGGGAAGTCGGCCATCTGGACCAGCCGCAGGATGGTGCTCTTGCCGGCGCCCGAATGGCCGGTCAGGAACACCAGCTCCCCCTTCTGCACATGGAACGACACGTCCTTGAGTGCCGCGCCGGAGCGGGGGTACTCCTTGTAGACCGACGTGAGCTTGATCACGGACCGGGACTGCGGGAGGGATACGGCAAGTGGCGGAATGGGCGAAACTTAATGGCACTCGGGCGAGGTGTCAAAGTGCGCGGGTGTGGAAGCGTGGAAGTGCGAAAGTGCGGGAGTGCATGAGTGCGTCCGGCCGGGGCGTGCAGATACTTTGCCGAGCGATGACGTCCCGCGGCTTCGCCCGTGGAGGGCGTGGGGATTCACGGGGGCGTGATACCGGATGGCAATTCACACCGATGCCCGCGTCGACGTCATCCCTGAAGCTCATCGAAACACAGGGTTGATGATCGCAAACTGGTCGTCCACCAGTCTAGCGGGTGCAATCCGGTCCGTCGTGGTCGGGGTGAAGCAGGCCCGTCAGGCAGGTAAGTTCGAGCTGTTCGAGTAGTGCCGGCGTCGGGTGCGACAACGCGAACACGGCGCCACGCTCCATCGCCGCGGCCCGCACCCGTACCAGCATGCTCAGGCCGGGGCTGTCGACATAGGTGGTCGCCTTGCAATTCAGAAGAATGGATTCCGCTCCCTCCTGCACATGCCTCAGCAACTCCGCGCGGAGCGATTCGAGCAAGCCGATGATGATCTGGGGCGGGGCGTCCAGTACGACGCACTTCCCGTTCGTCTCGGAGGTGACGGGCCTCCGCCGGTCGTGGGGCATTCGGAACCATGAGAGAGGTGATTGCGTCTCGAGGGACGGCGCCGCCCAACGCGGCAGGGCAGTCAGAGAACCGAGCGCCCCGCCAGTCCGCCGGACGCCGTTCCAGGGCGCCCGCGAACGGGTGTTTGTCGCTCTACCCGCCTTTGACGACCTCGGCCGCCCGTCTGAGTACGTCGAGCTCTTTGTCGGTCCGCGTTTCCCACGAACGGGGAACCGGGCTGAGCCGACGCTTCTCCGAGCCGCAGTCGAAACACAGCCACCCGCTCGTCAGCTCGCCCGGAAGAAGCGCTTTGCTTCCGCGCGACACCGAGGACGGCGTGACCTCCCACACACACCACGTCACGCCGTCCTCACCGTTGTATTCCCTCAGTGCCATTTTCGTCGTTTCGGGTCCCAGGGGCAAATCGTCCGAAGTTCCCGCAATTTCAGTTCCCAATCGGCATGCCGAAGACCGTTCGTTCGATCGCGTTACAGCGGAACGCATCCTGCCGGTCGAGCGTGGAAATTGTTGTGATTTGGGAGAGCTTGTATGCAACGGCGCTATCAAGGCCACGACGGGCGGTGGTGGACGGTCGAGGCAGTGTTCCCGGGGCGCGACTTGAGCAGCCTCGAGGACAGGCGCATGGCCGCAGGATGGCTCAGGTTCCGCAGCGAGTGCGGAGAGGCGATCTATCTGGCCCCGATTCCTTCGCGGTGGGATTCCTGCGACACCGAGCACCTGGAGGCGCTCCGCGCGGCAGGAAAAGCCGCCGGGTATAGCGACCGACGTGCGTAGGAAGAGCCGGGGCAACCTGCCCCGGCTCTTCCACGTGGCCTGCAGCCCGTGCCGGAGTTCGCCAGCGGCTCCGGTCCGCCCGCCCGCTGCACGATGCGCTCGTCCGGCGTAACCGCTGGCCACCTCCGCGCTTGCAGGCGTCGCGGCGTGGATCTCCCGCAGCACGAGCATGGACGAGCCGAACCGATTCTTCAGCCGGATCCGGGATGAGCGAAATGATGCGATGTCATCCTGCGGAGCGTAGACTGCGCGGGACGCTGGCGGAAGGACGGATCTTCAACGAGGAGCGACGATGCGGCGTCTTCCATTCCTCCTGACCGTGCCCCTGCTCCTGGTGTCGACCGATGTGCTGTTCGCCCAGTCCGCTGCGACGCGGACCGGCCGCGCGTGCTTCCAGCCGCGCCCGCTGCCGGTGTGCCGCAGCTTCTGGATCACCGAGTTCGGGGTGCAGTGGTTCGTGTCCACCCCGCCGGGAGTGAATAACCAGCGGCGGTGGCTGGCCACCTGGGAGGTGGGGTGGATGCGCAACCGCTCGGAAAACCACGCGCTGGGCGGCAGCATCTTCCTGGCAACGAACGACCACGCGCACCGCTCGGGCGTGCGCGCCCGCTACCGCCGCTGGGCGACCGACGAGGTGGCGGTCGACGTCTCGCCCGCGCTCATCGTCTTCCAGTCCGACGAGGATCTGGAGATCGAGACCCGGCTGGGGGCCGCGCTGCAGGCCGGCGTCACCCTGCGCGACTGGATCGGCATCACCTCGCAGGTCGAGGCCGCGTCGGGCGGCGTCCGCCTGCTGACGGGCGTGCGGCTGGGCGGCTACGCCGGCGCGGTGACCGGCCTCGCGCTCCCGCTCGCCGCCCTGGCCGCCGGCGACGATTCCTGAGCCGGCGGACGCGGAGCACGCGGGGACGAAATCTCATCAGTTCTCCGCGTCTCCGCGCCTCCGCGTGAGGCAAAGCAGTTCTCGGAGACGAAGGTAGTCTGACCAGAACGGCGGGCCCCCGCGGAGTCGTCTCCGCCGGGGGCCCGTCGAGTCGTGCCTGAGCTCAGGATCGGGCGCCGCGCATCCGCTCGGCGAGGGTGATCGCGAGGAGGATGGCTTCCTTCATCGACCCCGCGTCGGCGATGCCCTTGCCGGCGATGTCGAGCGCGGTGCCGTGGTCGGGCGAGGTGCGGGGGAAGGGAAGGCCCAGCGTTACGTTCACCCCGCTGCCGAACGCGGCGGTCTTGAACGCGGCCATCCCCACGTCGTGGTAGGGCGCGATCACCGCGTCGAACTCGCCGCGGGCCGCGCGGGTGAAGACGGTGTCGGCGGGGACGGGGCCCGCGGCGCGGATGCCGGCGCTCGCCAGCCAGCGGATCGCCGGCTCCACGATGCGCGCCTCCTCGTCGCCGAACAGGCCGCCGTCGGATGCGTGGGGATTGACGGCGCAGAGCGCGATCCGCGGCGCGGGGATCGCCCACAGGTCCTTGAGCGCGCGCCAGGTCATCCCCGCCTGGTGCGCGAGGAGATCGGAGGAGAGGGCGCCGGGGACGTCTCGCAGCGCGATGTGCGTCGTCGCCAGCACCACGCGGAGCGGGCCGCCCAGCGCGGTGCGCTCCGCGGCCATCATCATCGCCACCTCGGGAACGCGGGCCAGGTCTCGCAGCATCTCGGTATGGCCCGGCCAGTGCCATCCCCCCGCGTGGAAGGCGGCCTTGTCGATCGGCGCGGTGACGATCGCGTCGACCTCGCCCTGCATCGCCATCTCCACCGCGCGGCGGATGGCCTCGCCGGCGACGCGCCCCGCGGCGGCGGCGCCGTCTTCCGGGGTCCATCTCCCGACCCCGACATCCTCGTCCGCCCGCATCAGCGAGTCGGGACCGACGCGGACGAACGAGGCCGCGCCGGCGACCTCTCGGTCGGCCAGCGCGGCCTCCGTCACCTCCGGGCCGATCCCCCGGGGGTCCCCCAGCGTCACCGCGACGCGGACCGGCGTCACGCCCATCCGTCGTCGCCCGTGCGCTCGTCGCGCAGCACGCGGTACAGCTCGCGCGCCTGCTTCTTCGAGGTGCTCTTCCCCGGCGTGGCCAGCAGCTCCACCTCCAGCGTCCGCGACGGGTACCGCACCTCGATCCGCTTCCCCGGCGGCACCGCGTCGCTGGGCCGCGCCGCCTTCCCGTCCACCTTCACCGCTCCCGCCTCGCACGCCGCCTTGGCCTCGCTGCGGCTTTTCGTCAGGCAGAGGCGGTGCAGGAGCACGTCCACCCGCAGGACCTCGTCGGTCACGGCATCACGGTGACGGCGGTGACCTGCCGCAGCTCGGCCACCAGCCGCTCGACCTGCTTCTGCTGCACGATGCGCGAGCGGATCTGCTCCTCCACGTCGGCCAGCGTGTACTCGCCGCCCGGGCGCCGCTCGAGCACCTTCGCGACGACGAAGGACGGCCCGCTCCCGTCGTTCAGCTCGAAGGGGCCCACGATGGTGCCCGGCGCCGCCTCGCCGATGGCGCCGCCGTACGCGGCCGGCAGGCGGTCCGGCAGCACGTCGCGGAGGGTGCGCTGCTCGGGCGGCGTGCTGGTGCGCGCGGCGAGCTGGGTGAGCGAGGCGCCGCCCCGTGCCGCGGTGGCGATGGAGTCGGCCAGCTGGCGCGCCCGGGCCACGTCGGCGTCGGAGATGTCGGGCCGGATGAGGATGTGGCGCGCCTGGCGCTCGCCGCCGCGCACCTTCTCGAGCTTGATGATGTGGTAGCCGTACTCGGTCTTCACGATCGGGCTCACGTCGCCGGGACGGAGCGCGAAGGCCACCTGCTCGAACTCGCGCACCATCTGCCCCGCGCGGAACCAGCCCAGCATCCCGCCCTGCTGCGCGCTGGGGTCCTGCGAGTCGCGCCGGGCGATGGCCTCGAAGTCGCCGCCGCGGCGGATCTCGGCCAGGATCCCCTCGGCCTTGCGCCGCGCGCGGGCCTCGGCCGAGTCGCTGGCCTGCGGCTTCACCACCGCCTGCTGGAAGGAGAGGGTGGCCGGGCGCTGCCCCAGCTGCGCCTTCTGCCGGTCGAAGTACTGCTGGATCTCGGCCTGGGTGACGGCCGGCATGGCCATCTTCGACAGCCGCTGCCCGATGTAGCGCTGGATCAGCGTCTGGTCGGTGAACTGCCGGGTCAGCTCGGCGCGGTACTGGTCGAGGGTGCGGCCGGCCTGCGCCAGCGCCTGCTCCATGGCGGCCTGGCTGCCGAAGCTCTGCTGCACGCGGTTGATCTGCGACTCCACTTCGCCCGCGATGTCGGCCGGGTCGGCCACGATGCCGGCGCGGCGCGCGGCCTCGAGCAGGACCAGGTCGTCCACGTTGCGCTGCACGATCTCCTGCTCCATCTGGCGGCGCGCGGCGGGGTCGGTGGGCACCTGCTGCCCCTGTCCCTGCATGCGCTCCAGCTCGATCAGCACGTCGGAGTAGAGCAGCGAGGTGTCGCCCACCACCGCCACCACGCGGTCCCACACCCGCTGTCCGGGCTGGGGCGCGGCGGGCTGCTGCGCCGCCAGGGCGGCGGGCGCGGCGAGGAGCGCGGCGGCGGAAAGCGCGGTCAGAGCACGCATCATCAGGAAGTTCCGGGGGATGAAAAGAGCGAGGCGGCCCGCCGGGGGCCGCCGTCCGGACCGCACGAAGCGCGTGGTCCGGCCGAGCTTATATACCGCGAGGCGCGGCGGGGTTCCCGCCGCGCCTCGGGGATGAGTCCTAAAGTCCTGAGTCCTAAGTCCCAAGTCCTGAGTTGTCCGTCACGAAGATCCGTCCATCCCCTCGGGCTCTCAGCAGCACTCAGCACTTAGGACTCAGGACTTAGGACTTAGGACTTCTTCTACTTCTTCCCCGTGTCCGCCGGAGCCGGGGCGGGCGCGGGGGCCGGAGCCGGGGCGGGCGCCTGCGGCTGCGGCATCGGCTGGCCCTGCGGCGGCGCGCCGGGGAGCTGCCCGGCCGGCGGCGCCACCTGCGGCTGGGTGGAGCGGATCTGCCGGATCTTCTCCAGCACGCGCTGGAACGACGCGTCGTTGATGGTGAAGCCGTAGATGGAGCGCAGCTGCGCGCCCAGCGAGCCCAGCGGCGGCAGCTGGCGCTGGCCGGTCACGGCCTGCTGCAGCCACTCGCGCACCTGCTGCTCGATCACCGCGTTCCCCGCCGAACCCTTGGGCGCGCGGTGCTCGGCGATGCCGGTGACGGTCAGCAGCTGGCGGATGGCGCCGCGGGCCTGCTCGCGGATGTCCTGCGACTCCTGCTGCGTGAGCCCCAGGTTGCGGCGGCGCGCCTCGGCCAGCAGCAGGCGCTGCGTGGCCTGGTCCTTCAGGATGTTGGTGATGGAGCTGTCGGGCGCCTCGCTGAGCTGCTTGAGCGCGTCGGCGGGGGCGCCGGCCATCACCTGCTGCAGGTCGCCCGCGGTCAGCTGGCCGCCGCGGAAGGTGGCCAGCGCGCGCTCGGCCGCGCGGCCGCGCACCGGCTTGCCCGGGTTCTTGGCCATCTCCTTCACCTGCGCCTCGGCGCCGCTCTCCACCTTCACGTTGGCGGCGGTGCGCAGCGAGTCGACGTACTTCTGCGTGGCGGTGCGCTGGTTGTTCTGGATCACGAACTGGCGGAACTGCTCCTTGTCGTTCCCCAGCGGGCGCTGGCGGCGCTCCTCCAGCTTGATCACGTGGAAGCCGAAGGGGCTCTCCACCACCGGGCTGATCTGCCCCGGCTGCTGCAGCTTGAACGCCGCGTCCTCGAAGGCCGGCGCCATCTGCCCGCGGCCGAAGAAGCCCAGGTCGCCGCCGTTGTCCTTGTTCGACGGGTCCTGGCTGTACTGCCTGGCCAGCGCGGCGAAGTCGGCGCCGCCGGCGGCCTGCGTGCGGATGCTCTCGGCCAGGCGGCGGACGCTGTCGCGCTGCGCGGGGGTCGCGTCTGCGGGGGGGCGGACCAGGATGTGGCGGGCGTGCACCTCCACGCCGGGACCCTGCGTGTTCCAGGCCTGCTCGAGCTGCGCGTCGCTGAGGGCGGTGTCGACGTGCACCGAGTTCTGGAACAGGCGGCCCATGATCATCTGGTCGCGCTGCTGCTGCGTGACCTTGTCGAGGTCGAGCACCGCCAGCGAGGTGTCCTCGGCGTAGGCGGTGGCCAGCAGCGTGTAGTCCACCCAGCGGTCCGCCAGCTCGCGGACGAACTCGGGGGTGGGCGGAAGCTGCGGGTTGGCGGCCAGCATGGTGGCGGCTTCGTCGACCTTCAGCTCCTTGCCGGCCGCCGAGGCGACCTCGTCCTTGTGCGAGTTGACGGCCTCTTTCAGGCTGTTGCAACCCACGGCCAGGGGAAGGGCGGCCACGAGCAGCGCCCAGCGGGACAGCTTCATCGAAAATCTCCAGCCCGGGTGGATGTGGATCGGCGCGGGACCCCGGGGAGCGTCCCGTCGCTCGGGAAAAGACTTCGCCGCGACCTGCTTTTCAAGTGCCCAGTGCCCAGTGCCCAGGAACAGCGTCCCATCACTGGGGCACTCGGCACTGGGCGCTTTCTTCACGCCGTCAAGCTCGAATCCCCCGCCAGGTCCTTCATCGCCGCCACGATGGTGGTGACGATGGGCTCGGTGCCGTGGCGGGTCAGCGTCAGCGACAGCGGCAGCGGGCGCCGCACGTCGACCGCGAACTGGTAGTGCGTCAGCGTCTTCTGCAGCGGCGCCATCCGCGGCACCACGCCCGTGCGGAAGTTCAGCCGCACGTCCCACGGGCGGACGAGGATGCGCTCCACCCCCAGCTCGCCGCCCAGGAGGCGCAGCGACTGGGTGGCCAGCAGCGTCTCCACCTCCTCGGGGAGCGGGCCGTAGCGGTCGCGCAGCTCGCGGCGGATGGCGTCGACCCCCTCCACCGTCTCCTCGCGGGCGAGGCGGCGGTAGAAGTGCAGCTTCTGCGGCTCGTCGGGCACGTAGTGGTCGGGGATCAGCGCGGCGCCGTCGACCGACACCTCCGCGATTCCCTTCTGCGGCTGCTTCCCGTTCCCCTTCAGCTGCTTGATGGTGTCTTCCAGCAGCCGCAGGTAGGTGTCGAGCCCCACCGCGTGCACGAAACCGCTCTGTTCGGAGCCCAGGATGTTACCCGCCCCGCGAAGCTCCAGGTCCTTCAGCGCGATGCGGTATCCGCTCCCCAGCTCGGTGTAGTGCTCCAGCACCCGTAGCCGCCGCTCGGCGTCCTCCTGCACCTCGTCGGGGATGAGGAGATAGCAGAAGGCGCGGTGGTGCGATCTCCCCACTCTCCCGCGGATCTGGTAGAGCTGGCTCAGGCCGAACTGGTCGGCGCGGTTCACGATCAGCGTGTTGGCTCGGGGCACGTCGAGCCCGCTCTCGATGATCGCCGTGGCCACCAGCACGTCCACGTCGCCGTCGAGGAAGCGCGTCATCACCTCCTCGAGCTCCTTCTCCCTCATCTGCCCGTGGGCGACGGCCGTGGAGGCGTCGGGGACCAGCCGCTGCACCTTCTGCGCGACCGCGGTGATGGTCTCCACCCGGTTGTGCACGAAGAACACCTGCCCCCCGCGGTCCAGCTCGCGCCGGATGGCGTCCTCGATGATCGCGTCGGTCCACGGCAGGACGTGGGTGATCACCGGCTGCCGGTCGCGCGGGGGCGTCTGGATCAGGGTCATGTCCCTGAGCCCCAGCAGCGAGAAGTGCAGCGTGCGGGGGATCGGCGTGGCCGTCAGCGTCAGCACGTCCACCGTCTTGCGCAGCTGCTTCAGGATCTCCTTGTGCTTGACCCCGAAGCGCTGCTCCTCGTCGATCACCAGCAGCCCCAGCTCGCGGAAGCGCACGTCGGGCGACAGCAGGCGGTGCGTGCCGATGACGATGTCGACCTTGCCGTCCTCCAGCCGGTGGAGCACCTCGGCCTGCTCCTTCGCGGTGCGGAAGCGCGAGAGCGCCTCGATGCGCACGGGGAAGTCGGCCAGCCGCTCGCTGAAGGTGTGCAGGTGCTGCTCGGCCAGGATCGTGGTGGGAACGAGCACCGCCACCTGCCTCCCGTCCTGCACCGCCTTGAACGCCGCGCGGATGGCGATCTCGGTCTTCCCGTAGCCCACGTCGCCGCAGATCAGGCGGTCCATGGGGCGGGGGCTCTCCATGTCCTTCTTGACGTCTTCCGTGGCCTGCCGCTGGTCGGGCGTGTCCTCGAAGAGGAAGGCGCTCTCCATCTCCCTCTGCCAGCGCGAGTCGGCGGAGAAGGCGAACCCCTTCTCGGCGCTGCGGGCGGCGTACAGCTCCAGCAGCTCGGCCGTCATCTCCTGGATGGCCTTCTGCGTCTTCTGCTTGGCCCGCGACCACTCCTTGCCGCCGATGCGGTGCACCTTGGGCGCGGCGGCCTCCTCGTCGGCGTCGCTGACCCAGCGCTCGATCAGGTCGACGCGATGGACGGGGACGCGCAGCAGCTCGCCGCCGGCGTACTCGATCACCAGCGTCTCGAACTCCTCCTCGCCCAGCCGCACCCGCTCCATCCGCCGGAACTGGCCGATCCCGTGGTCCATGTGCACCACGTAGTCGCCCGGCTTGAGCGCCGCCACGCTCTCCAGCGCCGCCCCGCCGCGGAACCTCCGCTTTCTGCGCAGGCGGCGCGTGCGGCGGAAGATCTCGTGGTCGGTCAGCAGGCGGAGCGGGGGAGACGCATCCGCGAGGACGAAGCCGCCGGAGAGCGAGCCGATCCCCAGCTCGGTGTAGCGGCTGACCTTGAACTCGTCGAGCAGCTCCTGCAGGCGCTCCAGCTGCCCCTGGTTGTCACAGAGGATCAGCGTCTGCTCGCCGCGGCCGGCCGCGCCGCGCAGCACCTCGCCCAGGCGCGGCATGTCGCGGTCGATGGGCTCCGGCGGAAGCGCGCGGAAGCGGAAGGTGGCCCGCACCGCCTCGCCGCCCGCCTCCTCCACGAACAGCTGGGGAAGCCGCGCGAGCCGCGCCCCCGCCTCGTGCGCGGGGAGGAAGAGCCGCTCGGGGCGCTCCGGCCGCGTCCCCCGCTTCGCCTCGGCCTCGTGCAGGCGAAGCACCTCGCTCCAGGTCCGCTCCAGCTCGGGCCTTGTGCCGCTCCCCTCCAGGTGGACGACGACCGTCTCGGCGGGGAGGTAGTCGAGCAGCGACTTGCGCTCCGGCTCGCCCCCGTCGGGCGACGGCGCCGCGTGCGACGGCGTGCCGCCGCCTTCGGCCGCGGGGCGGAGGTCCACGGGCAGCAGCTCCAGCGTGTCGACCGCGCGGACGGAGAGCTGCGTCAGGATGTCGAAGAAGCGGACCGACTCGATCTCGTCGCCGAAGAACTCGATGCGCGCGGGCTCGGGGGCGCCGAAGCCGAACACGTCCACGATCCCCCCACGCAGCGCGAACTGGCCCACCTCCTCCACCGTGGCCGCGCGCTCGAACCCCATCCCCTCCAGCGTCTGCGCCAGCTCGGCCAGGCGGATGGTCTGCCCCACCCGCAGTTCCAGCCGCAGGTCGTCGAGCCCGTGCACCGCGGGCGACAGCTCCTGCATGGCCCGCGCGGTGGTGACCAGGATCGACGCGCGGCCGGAGAGCAGCGCCTCGAGCGCCTCCACGCGCGCGCCGCCGATCTCCAGGTGCGGCTCGGCCTCCTCGTACGGGAGCGACTCGCGCTGGGGATAGAGGTAGACCGAGCCCTCGCCCAGGAGCGCCTCGAGGTCGGCGGTGGCCTGCTCGGCGTCTTCCGGGCGCGTGGCCACCAGGACCCAGAGCCGTTCGCGGCGGGCGCGGTGCAGCGCCGCGGCCAGCACCATGGGCGCCGACCCCGCCAGCCCCGCGGCCACCACGCGCTCGCCCGCGCGGGGAAGCGCGTCGGCCAGCTCGCGGAAGGCGGGAACGGTCCGGAAGGAGTCGATCAGCAGCGGGTGCGGCACAGCCTTTCGATATCGGGAGCCCGCGGAAACGCACGAACGCCCGCCGCCCGGCCGGGACGACGGGTTCTGCGCGCCGGAAGACCGCCACGAACGAGCCGCGCGGTCGCGGGAACAATCCTGTAACCTACCGCCGCGCGCGAGGCCACGTCAACCTAAGGGTGATTCGATTCGCGTTCGCGCAGCATCTTGCTCCTGTATCGAAAAAACTATATACATCAGAAGTGAGGAGAGTCTCATCTGGAATATTGAGGAGAGTCTCATCTGGAAGAGATGGGTGGTGAAGGAGGGGCGCCATGGTGAAGGCAGAGATGCTGGACGCGCTGCGGGAACTTGGGTCTCTTTGCCCAGCGGAGACGGAGGTGGTGGTGATCGGCGGCGGCGCCGCGATCCTGCGCGGATGGCTGGCGCGCGCGACCGTGGACATCGACGTGGCGGCCGCGCAGCCGGCGCTCGCGAGCTTCCGTCGCGGGATCGCCGAAGTCGCCGAGGCGCTGGGGCTGCCCGAGGGGTGGATGAACGACGGCGCCAAGGCGTTCGCGCGCGTGCTGCCGCCCGATTTCACCGAGCGCCTGGAGCACGTCTGCACGTTCGGCGGCCTGACGGTGAAGACCATCAGCCGTCGGGATTTCGTGCTGATGAAGCTGTTCGCGATGCGCGCGGAAGACGTCGAGGACCTGCGCACGCTGGCGCCCACGCGCGAGGAGCTGGAATTCGTGCGAAACGAGCTGCCGCGCCTCGCGGCGTTCGAGCCGAAGCGCGCGCACCTGATCGAATTGTACGTGGAGCAGGGAGGCGGATTGTGACGACGCGGGACCTCCACGCGGACTGGGCCCGGATCGGCGGCGGCTTCTCGGTCGAGCCGTCCAGCTCGCCCGTGGACCTCGAGGCGCTGATCATGGGCACGCTCGCCGCCGCTCCCGCCGACGCGCGGCTCTTCTGGGTGGCGGCCAGCTGGCTGGCGGTGCACCACAACCTGGTGAACACGCGCCGGCTCTCGCATTCCCTGCATTCCGCCGGCATCCGCGATCTCGCGGTGGCGGGCGCGATCCTCTCCGTGGCCCGCGAGGCGGCAGGCTCGGCCACCCAGCTCGATTCGGCGCTGAAGCACTGCAGGCCGCTCGGCGACCCGCAGCCGCTGTTCGACATCATCGCCGAGAGCCCGTTTCTGACCGCGAAGGCGCGCGACGGTGCGCTGGACGTGTTCGCCGCGTGGGGCTACTGGCAGGACGAGATCTCGCTCCGCACCGATGCGATCCGCCCGGTGCAGTGGGTGCTGGCGCACTGCCCCGAGTTCCGCAGCCGCGCCATCCTGGGCGCCGCGCTCGAGGCGGAGGTCGTCGACCTCGTCTTCCTGATTCCCCTGAGCGTCCAGGAGATCAGCGAGGTGCTGGGGGTGACCTATTCGGCGGCCCACAACGCGGCGGGCCGCCTCCTCGGCCGCGGCTGGCTGCGCAAGACGCGCCGGGGGCGGCGCCTGGTGCTGGCGCTGCGCGACGAGATCCGCGCGTGGTACGAAGCTTACCCGACGGAAGCGGGGAGCGCGCTCGGAACGGCGTGAATCCTTGACTTCGCCGGAAGGGGAATTAGGGTGCGGTGGGTGCCTGACGCCGGCATCATCATGCGGGGAGACCGGGATGTGGGGACACGACATGCGGTTCGTGTGCGCCCGCCGCGGAGAGCTGTGGTACGTGACGGTGTACGGCGACTACGGGCTCGAGGTGGCGAAGGTTGCGTACAGCGCGATCGTCGACGCGTGCACCGACGGCGGGCCGTGCCGCGCGCTCCTCGACTGCCGGATGGTGGAGGGCTCACCCACGACACTCGAGCGCTACGATTTAGGCGAGCACGTGGCGCGCGAGAACGCCGCGTTCCAGGAGCGCGGCCGCGCCACCCTGCTGCAGGTGGCCTTCCTCTGCGTGGCCCCGCTCCTGGACCTGAACCGGTTCGGCGAGACGGTGGCCCGCAATCGCGGCGCGTACGTCAAGGTGAGCGACGACATGGACGAGGCGCTGCGCTGGCTCGGCTTCTCGCCCAGGGGGGAGCGCATCGCCGCGGGGGTGTGACCGCGCCCGGGCGTCCCGTCTCCTCATCCGTCGGCGTCCCTGCCCTGTCCCCTCGCTCCCTCCGGCTCGTCCCCGCGCGGGGACAGAATGCGGCCGCGCCTCCGTTCAGGAATCGCCTAAGTCCAATCCCAGCAATGGATTGAGATTGTATACAGGATCGGAACGCCGCTTGCTCTCCGGACGGGCAGCTTCCTGCACCACCCGGAGACACACCATGCGCAACCCCATCGCCGCCGCCCTGCTCCTGCTGACGTTCGGCGGAGCCGTGGCGGCCGCCCGCCCGGCGGCCGCCCAGGACGGCGCGCTCCATCGCGCGGACGACGCCTACGAGGCGCGGCGTTCCGACGATCAGGACGGCTACGGCTCCACCCGCGACGACCGCTACGGCGGCGGCTACCAGCGCGGCCCCACCGTGCGCGTGTGGCTGGACAACGACCGCGACCTGTTCTATCCCGGCGCGCAGACGCGGGTGATGGTGCGGCCCAGCCAGGACGCCTACGTGGCGGTGATGCACATCACCCCCGACGGCGACGTGGAGGTGCTGTGGCCGCGCAGCTACAGCGACGACGGCTTCCTCGAGGGCGGCCGCTCGTACGCGTTCGGCAGCCGCACCGGCGGCGCGTTCCTGCGCGTGGGCTACGGCTACGGGCTGGGCTACGTGTTCTCCGTGGCCAGCGACGAGCCGCTCGACCTGCGCCGCGTGCGCGACTACTACTATCGCCGCACCGTAGGATGGGACGCGTCGCTGAACGTCTACGGCGACCCGTTCCACGCGATGGAGCGGATCGCGCGTCTCCTCGTCCCCGACTACGACGACGGGTACGGCTTCCTGGACTGGTACAGCTACTCGGTGGGAAGCAGCCGCTACTCGTTCCCCCGCTACGCCTGCTACGACAGCTACGGCTCGTGGTACGGGAGCCGCAGCCCGTACTACGACGGGTGCGACCGGGTGCGGGTGTTGCTGCGCGAGGTGCCCTACTATTATGACACCCGCTACTACCGGGGCGACCGCAGCCGCTACTGGCGCCGCTACTACCCGGGCGACTACGCCATCCGCCGCGACCCCGAGCACCGCTACAAGGAGGGCGACGGCGCCCGTGGCGTGGCCCGGTCGCCCAACTACCGGCCCTTCACCCGCTCGGGCGACGCGCCGCCGCCGCGCTCGGGGAGCAGCGCCCGCGACGACCAGCAGGAGCCGCGCGGCACCACGCAGGAGCGGCCCAGCCGGCAGCGCCCCACCCTGCAGCGCCGGCCGGAGGAGAGCGAGCCGGTGCGGGTGAGCCCGCGCAGCGAGCCGCGCTCGCAGGAGCCGCGCGAGCCGCAGACGCGCCGCTCCGAGCCGCGCAGCGAGCCCCGGAACGAGCCGCGCGCCGAGCCTCGCCGCGAGCCCCCGCCGTCGCGCAGCAGCGAGCCGCGCTCGGAGCCGCGCAGCAACCCGCGCTCCGAGCAGCCGCGGCGCGAGTCGCCGTCGTCCGGTGGGCGCTCGCCCAGCTCGGTCTCGTCGCCCCGGGTCCGGCCAGAGTCCTGAGGGAAGGAGGGCTCCGGGAGCATCCACACCGCATCAGGAGCCCTGCTTCGATGACCCGACGTCCGTCCGCACTCCTTTCCGCCGCGCTGGCGATCCTCGCCGGCGCGGCGCCGTCGTATGCCCAGGCGCCGCGCCCCGCGCCCACGCCGCCCGAGGTGGCCGCGGCGGCCAACGTCATCACTGTCGAGGACGCCCGCGCGCGGCTGGAGTTCATCTCCAGCGACCTGATGCGGGGCCGCGACACGCCCAGCCCCGAGCTGAACATCGTCGCCAGCTACCTGGTGTCCAACTACAAGGCGATGGGGTTCGAGGCGGGCGGCGAGGGCGGGACCTTCTTCCAGTGGTATCCCTACGGGCTGCGCCGGCTGAACACCACCGCCGCGCGCTTCGGGGCGCAGGGGCGCGAGGCTGTGGCGTTCACCGCGGGGCGCGACTTCTGGACGGCGGGGGGGACGGCGCAGGACGTCTCGGGCGCGCTAGTCTACGTGGGCCGCGCGGCGGACGGGTCGCTGGCGCCGGGGTCGCTCGCCGGCCGCATCGCCATCGCCGCGATCCCGGGCGCGTCGACGCGCGACTGGCGGCTGGAGCGCAACCGCATCCGCAACGCCGCGCGCGGGGCGGGGGCCAGCGCGGTCGCATTCGTCCTGGCGCCGGAATGGACGGCGGACTCGATCGCGAAGTATGCGGCGCTCTCCGCGCGGCCGTCGCGCAACGTGGGGACTGATCCCGCATATCCCCAGTTCTACCTGGGGCAGGAGGCGGCGGGGCGGCTCTTCCGCGCGGCGGGGATGGATCTGGCGCAGCAGTGGACGGCCGGCGCGGCGGCGGGCTTCCGCCCCGTCCCGCTGGCGGGGGTGACGGCGACGGGGTCGCTGCCGGTGGAGCAGGTGGACCAGGCGCGCGCACCCAACGTGATCGCGGTGTGGCCGGGGAGCGACCCGGTGCTGCGCAACGAGTACGTCGTCCTTTCCGCGCACATGGACCACGTGGGGGTGGGCGAGCCGGTGAACGGAGACTCGATCTACAACGGGGCCGACGACGACGGGTCGGGGACCACGGGGATCCTCGAAGTGGCGCGCGCCTTCCAGTCGATGGGGATGCGGCCGAAGCGCTCGATCGTGATCCTGCACGTGAGCGGCGAGGAGAAGGGGCTGGTGGGGTCGGAATGGTTCTCCGAGCACCCCACGATCCCACTGGACCGGATCGTGGCCGACATCAACATCGACATGATCGGCCGCAACAACCCCGACAGCGTGGTGGTGATCGGGAAGCAGTACTCGTCGCTGGGGACCACGGCCAACGCGGTGCAGCGCGCGCATCCCGAGCTGCACCTGACGCTCTCGGACGACCTGTGGCCGCAGGAGCGCTTCTTCTTCCGGTCCGACCACTACAACTTCGCGCGCAAGGAGATCCCGGCGATCTTCTTCTTCAGCGGCACGCACCGGGACTACCACCGCCCCAGCGACGAGGTGCAGAAGATCGACTTCGACAAGCTGACGCGGATCGCGCGGATGGCATTCTTCACCGCGTGGGAGGTGGCCAACGCCCCCCAGCGCCCGCAGTGGGACCCGCGCGGGCTGGCGGAGGTGCGGGCGATGACGAGGTGAGATTAGTGCCCAGTGCCAAGTGCCCAGTGCCCAGTAGAAGAGGTGCTGAGTGCTGAGTGCTGAGTGGACGCGGGGCTCGTCGGGAGTGACGGGTCCCGCGTCGCATTCAGGGGATGCTCACCCCAGGCACCATCGTGGCTCCCGCGCTGAGTTCTCCCCTCCCCTGCGCAGCGGGGGAGGGGCCGGGGGAGGGGGCCAGCCGGGCGGGCAGGATGCTTCCATATCGCCGCCGAAGCTGCTCGCGGCGCTGAGGTCTCCCCCTCCCCCAGTCGGTTTTGGGGGAGGGGGCCGGGGGGGAGAGGGCCATCGCCTGGCGGGCAGGATGCCGTCGCTCCACGCACAGTCCAGTGACGATCCGCGTCTCCTCGCTCCCGCAATTCGTCGCATCGTGATCTTCACGCCACAACAGTCTGTACATCTTTCGCCGCTTCCGTTATCGTTCCCGCCTTCACGACAATCGCACGGAACACACGCATCTCCAGGGGCGCCGAACCGGCCCGCGGCACACGGGTACGGGAGCGCGCCGAACCGTCCACGCACCACCCTTACGTCGTCCGCCGTGACCGACACCGCCGAGGCAGCCGTATCGCCCGACAGCGCGCTCGACGCCGCCCGCGAGGTGCTGCGCCGGTACTGGGGCTACCCGGACTTCCGCCCCGGGCAGGACCAGGCCATCCGCAACGTCCTGTCCGGCGGCGACTCGCTCACGGTGATGCCCACCGGCGGCGGCAAGAGCATCTGCTACCAGGTGCCGGCGATGATGCAGCCCGGCGTGACGCTCGTCGTCTCGCCGCTCATCTCCCTGATGAAGGACCAGATCGACGCGCTGGAGGCGCTGGGGATCCCCGGCACCTTCATCAACTCGTCGCTCTCGTTGTCCGAGATGAACGCCCGCCTGGCCGCGGCCGAGCGCGGGGCGTACAAGCTCGTCTACGTGGCCCCCGAGCGCTTCGACTCCGACGCCTTCCAGCATCGCCTGGCCGCGCTCGACGTCTCGCTACTGGCCGTCGACGAGGCGCACTGCGTCTCCGAATGGGGGCACGACTTCCGGCCGAGTTACCTGCGCCTGGGGCGCGTCCGTCGTCTCCTGAAGGACCCGCCGATCGCCGCGCTGACGGCCACCGCGACGGAGGAGGTGCGGCGCGACATCGTGCGCCAGCTCGGCCTCCGCTCTCCCCGCGTGCTGGTCACCGGCTTCGACCGCCGCAACCTCGTGTGGCACGTCCTCCGGGCGAAGAACGACTCGGAGAAGGACCGCATCCTCCTCAAGCTCCTTCGCGGGCGCGAGGGCTCGTCCATCGTCTACGCCAGCACGCGCAAGAGCGTCGACGCGCTCACCGGGCTGCTGAACGGCGCGGGCGTCCCCTGCGTGGGCTACCACGCCGGGCTGATGGACCGCGAGCGCAAGTCCGTGCAGGACCGCTTCATGAGCGGCGACGCGCGGGTGGTGGTCGCCACCAACGCGTTCGGGATGGGGATCGACAAGAGCGACGTGCGCATCGTGGTGCACTACAACATGCCCGGCAACCTGGAGGCGTACTACCAGGAGGCCGGGCGCGCCGGGCGCGACGGCGGGCCGTCGGACTGCGTGCTCCTGCACGCCTATCCCGACCGCTTCATCCACGAGTTCTTCACCGACGTCTCCAACCCGCCGCGCGACGCGGTGGAGCAGGTGCTGCGCGTCCTCCGCCGCGACGCGGACGCGCGCGGCATCTGCACCACGCCGGCGGACGAGATCGCGCGCGAGTTGAAGAAGCACCTCAAGGCCGACAAGCAGGTGGCCAGCGCCGTCCGCGTCCTCGAGCAGCACGGCTTGGCGAAGGCGAGCACCGCCGGCGGCCAGGGGGTGCGCCTCCGCCTCCTCGCGACGCCGTCGCGCATCTCCGGCGAGCTCTCGGGGCGGGAGACGGAGATCAATTTCCTGCGCGCGCTGTGGAAGGCGGGCGGGGGGGAGAAGGTGTACCGCGGCGCCGAGGTGGAGTGGCGCGTCCTGGGCCGCGCGGCGGGCGGCGAATCTCCCGTGGACCTGCTCGACCGGCTGCAGGACGAAGGCTTCCTCGAGTGGCAGCAGGGCGGGGAGGGGGTGTGGGTGATCGACCGCAAGACGCCCATCCCCCAGCTGCCGATCGACTGGCGCGCGCTGGACGAGAAGCGCGAGCGCGACATGCGCAAGCTGCAGAAGATGCAGATCTACGCGTACACCAAGGACTGCCGCCGCGGCTTCGTGCTGCAGTACTTCGGCGACGCGGCGGCGATGAAGCACTGCGGCGCGTGCGACAACTGCCTGGCCGAGGAAGAGCGGCTCACCGCGCGCCACGGCATCGAGCTCGACCGCGACGAGCCCCCGCGTGAGCGCAAGAAGAAGGACCGGCTCCCCCTCGATTTCCGCCGCGACCGCCGCGCCGCGCGCCGCGACGGATACGACCTGTCGCGCGACGGGGTGCTCACGGTGCAGGCCGGCCCCGACCTGCTGCGCGGCCACCTGCGCCGGCTGCGCAAGGAGCTCGCGCGGCGCCATGACGTCCCCCCGTTCATGGTGATGTCGGAGGAGGTGCTGAACGCCGTCGCCCAGGCGCAGCCGGACTCGCCCGAGGCGCTGCTCGGCGTGGAGGGCGTCACGCCGCGCCTGCTGGAGCGCTTCGGCGCGCCGGTGATGGAGCTGCTGCGCGCCCACGCCAACGGCGAGACCCTTCCCGACCTCGCGGACGAGCCGCGGCCGCGCCGCGCTTCGCCCGCGTCGTACGACGATCCCACGCCCGAGCAGTCGGCGCTCTACGGGAGGTTGAAGCAGCTCCGCACCGAGCTGGCGCGCGAGCTGAAGCAGCCCGCGTACTGCGTGTTCTCCGACCGCACGCTGATCGCCATCGCCCGCGACCATCCGACGACCGAGCGCGAGCTGCTGGCCGTCAGCGGCGTGGGACCCGCGAAGCTGGAGAAGTTCGGGGAGGCCTTCCTCCGCGTGCTGCGCGATGAAGCCTGATCCGACGGAAGTGCGTGAGTGCGGAAGTGCGTGAGTGCGGAAGTGCGTGAGTGCGGAAGTGCGTGAGTGCAGAAGTGCGTGAGTGCGCTCGATCGATGCGCGATTGCGGTCTGAGCTGACGGCAGCGCACTCACGCACTCACGCACTCTCGTCCGTGTGCCCAGCGTGACAATGACTTCGCGACGCCCGGCACGGGTTGACACGCCGCCGCCGTCCGTTTAGATCTCACGGCAGACGGAACGAGATGGAGCGCAGACGACGCTCCCCCGCCGGCACAGCGTCCGGACGAGGGAGCGTTTCTCATTGCTCCCCGAATCCCCCGCCAGACCGGCGGACGCAGCAACCGAATCGCGTGGAGATCCGGGACCGCGAGGCCCCCGCCCGGCAGAGTGCCGGTCGGGGGCCTTTCGTGTTTCGGAGCCGAAACAACACACCGGGCCGCCTCACGCCCCTGTCCGCCAGAGCGCGGGCGGGGGCGTCGTGCGTCCGCGGAACCAGAGACGGCGAGACAGACGGGGTCCCAGCCAGAGCCCCTGCACCCGGCAGAGCGTCCGGGCCCACCGACCCGGCCAGCGCGCCGGGGGAGAGGATGCGGTCCACCCGGAGCCAGCGGTCGCCACCCGCGCCGCGACGGGAGACAAGGCCGCGCCGGAGCAGGGATCGGCCGCCGCGCACCACGGCGCGGCGGCGGCGAAGGGACGCATGGCAGAGGAGCAGTCAATCATGGCGAAGGCACACACGCTCGTCGACAACTTCGGCGACAACGCGATCGACACCGCGAAGTGGAACTCGTTCGGGGTGCCCTGGGCCGGCCCGTTCGAGGTCAACCAGCGCCTGGAGATCCGCGCGGTCAGCAGCGGCAGCAACGTCTACGGCGGCATCGTCTCGGTGGCCAGCTACGACCTCACCAGCTCGCAGGTGGCGGTGGAGCTGGTGCGCCCGCTGCGCAACACCAACGGCGCCGAGACGTACCTGCACCTGGTGAACGCCGCGGGCGACAACCTGTTCTTCAAGGTGCAGGACGGGATCTTCTACTGCACCAGGAAGGCGGCGGGCGCCACCTCGTCCACGCACCTGGCCGAGGTCTACTACGACCGCACGCGGCACCGCTGGATGCGCATCCGCGAGCAGCTGGGGATCGTGTACTTCGAGTACTCGGCCGACGGCTGCGAGTGGACGCTGCTGATCTCCATCCCCACCCCGTGGGACGTGACCTCGGTGAAGATCGAGCTGGCGGCGGGCACCTATACCCCCGCGGCCCATCCGGGGGTGGCCATTTTCGACAACCTGAACGCGTACGACACCTCCCTCACGCGCCGCGTGGAGGAGCGCCGGCTGTCCGCGCGCGACGTGCGCGTGGAGGCCGCGGAGCTGATGGCCGAGCGGCGCCACGACGAGCACCACAACAACAACGACGAGGTCAACTATCCCGCCAATCCGTACATCGGGAACTACTCCAAGAGCCTGAAGCACGACTCGGTGGGCGACCCCGATCCCGCCTCGTACGGCACGCTGCTGCGCGCGCTGCAGAGCGAGGACCCGGCGGACTTCGAGGAGATCCAGCTGGCCTCGTCCACCGCGGTCAAGCTCACCAACCCGCAGACGGGGCTCACCTTCGACCTGGAGGGGCCCGATCCGCAGGAGGTCACCCAGCCGCCGGCGCCGCGCTTCGACAGCCGGGTGGCGGCCAACGAGATGGGCGAGCTGTACTGGATGGCGGTGGCGCGCGACATCCCGTTCATCAACTACGGCACCGACGCGACGATCAACAGCGCCACGGGCTCTCTGAACGGCGAGTTCGGGGAGTTCGGCGGCACCACTCCGGTCACGGCGCAGAACATCTTCCGCGGCATCTACCCGGGCGAGCAGATCGGGCCGTACGTGTCCCAGTACCTGCTGAAGGGGAACGTCGACACGCGCAAGCCGGCGGGGCAGGGGCGCAACGCCGTCGACGGGTTCATCTCCTACGGCTCGCGCACCATCGACCAGCGGCTCTTCCCGGCCACCGCGAACGTCGACTACCTGACCACCTTCACCCCCTGGCTCGACGTCCAGAACGGGTGGGACAAGCGCGGGCTGGACACCTTCGACACCACGAAGCGCTTCATCCGCGACCTGCGCGGCGGCGCCACTTTCGTGCACTTCGACCAGGTGCTCGACGCGTGGTACAACGCCGCGTGGATCCTGATGAGCGAGCCCACGGGCGACCAGTCGACCACGGCCACCGGGCGGCCGCAGATCGACCTGGAGTTCCCCAAGGACCAGGGGAACCCGTACGACCCGCCGGGAACGGCGATGGACAGCAGGACGCAGGTGGGGTTCGCCACCTTCGGACAGACGCACCTGCTGCAGGTGCTGGCCGAGGTGCTGGGGCGCGCGCTGCGGGCGGTGTGGTACCAGAAGTGGTACGTCCACCGTCGCCTGCGCCCCGAGGAGTTCGGCGGCCGCATCGACAACCACATCACCGGGCGGCGCACGTACGTCGTTCCCGGCACCACCACGCCGCTGATCCACGCCAGCATCCTGCAGTCGCTGCAGACGGGGATGCTGTCTCCGTACTACGGCGGGCAGCCGGGCGACAAGTTCCCCTCCTACCTGCTCCCGCAGGCGTACCCCGAGGGCGCGCCCACGCACCCGGCGTACGGCGCGGGGCACGCCACCGGGTCGGGCGCGATGGCCACGATCCTCAAGGCGTTCTTCGACGAGAGCACGCCCATCGAGAACCCGGTGCAGGCCGACGCCGCCGGCACCACGCTGGTGGCCTACACCGGCGCCGACGCCACGCAGATGACGGTGGGCGGAGAGATCAACAAGCTGGCCGGCAACATCGCCCTCTTCCGCAACGCGGCGGGGGTGCACTGGCGCACCGACTACACCGAGTCGCTGCTCCTGGGCGAGGCCATCGCCATCGGGCTGCTGCAGGAGATGAGTCTCGGCTTCAACGAGGACGACGCCTACTTCGAGCTCACCCGCTTCGACGGCGTCAAGATCCGCATCTTCGACGGCAAGGTGATGCTGCCGGTGGTGTGATCGGGCGGTGATGATCCTGCGTCCCCGTCCGCCGGACGGGCGGGGATGCGGGATCGAAAACGGAGAGACGCGGGGCGTGCGACGCCCCCGGTCATCACAGCGATGGCCGGGGGCGTCGTGCATCCCGCCGCCTCGCACAACGGCCTTCCCCCGCGACGCCCGCCGCGGGACGGGGCCACGCCCGCCGCACCGCGGCACGCACGCCTGGAAGGAAGATCCTCATGGCGAAAGCGATCACGCTGGTCGACAACTTCAACGACGACGTGCAGGACACCGCGAAGTGGAGCGCCAGCACCGGCGACCGCCTGCGCGAAGTCAACGGCCGGGTGGAGATCCGGCCGCTGGGGAACATCACCACCGGCCACTTCCTGAACTACCAGTCGGCCACCACCTACGACCTCACCGACTCGGAGTTCCGGATCGAGCTGGTCCGCTCGGTGGTGGGCACCTACGGCGCCGCCGCCTACCTGCAGGCGCGGATCGACGACAACAACCGGGTGCAGCTCCAGGTCACCGGCGGCTACCTGAACTGCGATTCGTGGGCGGCGGGAACGCTGACGAAGCTGGCGCGGGTCCAGTACGACCCGGTCGCCCACCGCTGGCTGCGGCTGCGCGAGCAGGGGGGCACCGTCTACTGGGAGACCTCGCCCGACGGAGCCGCGTGGACCGTGCAGGCCATGCAGCGCCCGAACCCGATCACGCTCACCGCCGTGTACGCCCTGTTCGGCGCGGGCACCTTCGCCGGGTACGCCATCGCCTCGCCCGGGGTGGCGGTGTTCGACAACTTCAACGTGCTGGACAGCGGCCGCGCGCGCCGCGTGGAGGAGCGCCGCCTCTCCGCGCGCGAGGTGCGCGTCGAGGCCGCCGACCTGGACGCCGCCCGCCGCCACGAAGAGCACGCCAACAACAACGACGAGGTCAACTATCCCACCCGGCCGCTGGTGGGGAACTACTCCAAGAGCCTGAAGCACGACTCGCTGGGCGATCCCGACCCGGCGTCGTACACCTCGCTCCTGCGCGCGCTGCAGAGCCAGGACCCGGCCGACTTCGAGGAGATCCAGCTCGCCACGCCGCCGGTCGGCAGCACGGGCCCGGTCAAGCTCACCAACCCGCAGTCCGGGCTGGCGTTCGACCTGGAGGGGCCCGACGCGCAGGAGATCACCCAGCCGCCGGCGCCGCGCTTCGACAGCGCGCAGACGGCGCACGAGGCGGGCGAGCTGTACTGGATGGCGCTCGCGCGCGACGTGCCCTTCACCGTCTACGGCACCGACACGCGCGTGGCCGCGGCCATCAGCTCGCTGAACTCCGAGTTCCCGCAGTTCGGCGGCACCACGCCGGTGACGGCGCAGAACGTCTTCCGCGGCATCTATCCCGGCGAGCAGGTGGGCCCCTACGTCTCCCAGTACCTGCTGAAGGGGAACGTCGACCCGCGCAAGCCGTCGGGACAGGGGCTGAACGCCGCCGACGGCTTCATCTCCTACGGCTCGCGCACCATCGACCAGCGGCTCTATCCGGCGCTGTCGGCCAGCGACTACCTGACCTACTTCCCCGACTGGCTGGCCGTGCAGAACGGGGCCGACGAGCGCGGAAACGACGTATTCGGGAGCAAGGTCTTCATCCACACCCTGCGCGACGGCGCCACCTTCGTGCACTTCGACCAGGTGCTCGACGCGTGGTACAACGCCGCGTGGATCCTGATGAGCGAGCCCACGGGGAACCAGTCGACCGCCGCGGGCGCCACCGGCCGGCCGCAGATCGACCTCGAGTTCCCCAAGGACCAGGGGAACCCGTACGACCCGCCGGGGACGGCGCTGGACAGCAAGACGCAGGTCGGCTTCGCCACCTTCGGGCAGACGCACCTGCTGCAGGTGCTGCCTGAGGTGCTGGGCCGCGCGCTGCGCGCCGTCTGGTACCAGAAGTGGCACGTGCACCGTCGTCTCCGCCCCGAGGAGTACGGCGGCCGGGTGCACAACCACGTCACCGGCGCGCGGACGTACTCGCTCAACACCAGCATCACCACCTCGCTGAGCACGGGTGGGCTGTCGGCCTACTACGGGCCGGGGAAGATCCCCTTCGGCGACGGCTTCCTGCTGCCGCAGGCCTACCCCGAGGGTGCGCCCACGCACCCCGCGTACGGCGCCGGCCACGCCACCGGGTCGGGGGCGATGGCCACGATCCTCAAGGCGTTCTTCGACGACACCACGCCCATCGAGAACCCCGTGCAGGCCGCGTCCAACGGCCTGTCGCTCATCGCCTACACCGGCGCCGACGCGACGCAGATGACCGTCGGCGGGGAGCTGAACAAGCTCGCGGGGAACATCGCCCTCTTCCGGAACGCGGCGGGGGTGCACTGGCGCAGCGACTACACCGAGTCGCTGGTGCTCGGCGAGGCCATCGCCATCGGGCTGCTGCAGGAGATGTCGCTCGGCTTCAACGAGGACGACGGCTACTTCCAGCTGACGAAGTTCGACGGCAACACCATCCGCATCTTCGACGGCAAGGTGGTGCTGGTGTCGTGACGCGGGCGGATGGACGGGGATGCGTCCCCGTCCGCCGCGGCAGGATCGAAGGACAGGGAGACGCGGGGTGATGGGACGCCCCCGGCCGTCAGCAGCGATGGCCGGGGGCGTCGCGCATCCGTGGCAGCAGATGGAGATGGAGATGGAGATGGAGATGGAGATGGAGATGGAGATGGAGATGGAGATGGAGATGGAGATGGAGATGGAGATGGACGGAGACGGGGCGAGGGGAGCCCTCCGCCCGGCACAGCGCCCGGGCTCGTTTCCCCGGCATCCCGCCGGGGAAGGACACCCACCGTCCCCGGGAGGGAACCATGGCCAAGGCCAGCACGCTCGTCGACAACTTCAACGACAACAGCCCCGACCTCACCAAGTGGGCGCCGTACGGCACCGGCCTGTACGCCGAGGTCAACCAGCGGGTGGAGGTCCGGCCCGCCAGCAGCAGCGGCGCGCTCTCCTACGGCGGGTACTATGCCGCCACCACCTACGACCTGACCGGGTCAGAGATCCGCGTGGAGCTGGTGCGGCCGCTGCGCTCGGCCGACGCGGCCGAGGCGTACCTGACGGCCGAGCTCGACGCCAGCAACCAGGTCTCCATCACCGTGGACGGCGACGTCTACAGCACGTACCAGAACCTGAACGCCTACCAGAAGGTGGCGGGAAGCTACACCCTGCTGGCGCGCGTCCCCTACCACCCGGCGCGGCACCGCTGGCTGCGGCTGCGCGAGGCGAGCGGGGTGCTGTACTGGGAGACCTCGCCCGACGGCGTGACCTGGGAGGTGCTGACCAGCAAGGCGCCGCCCATCGCGCTGACGGCGGTGAGCCCGGGCTTCGGGGCGGGAACGTGGGACCGCGTGCCGTCGCCCGGCGTGGCGGTGTTCGACAACTTCAACGTCCTCGACACCTCGCGCGCGCGCCGGGTCGAGGAGCGCCGCCTCTCCGCGCGCGAGGTGCGCGACGAGGCCGCCGGCGTGGCCGCCGCCCGCCGCCACGACGAGCACGCCAACAACAACGACGAGGTCAACTATCCCACCCGGCCGCTGGTGGGCAACTTCTCCAAGAGCCTGAAGCACGACACGCTGGGCGACCCCGACCCGGCGTCGTACGCCACGCTCCTGCGCGCCCTGCAGAGCGAGGACCCGGCCGACTTCGAGGAGATCCAGCTGGCCTCGTCCACCGCGGTCAAGCTCACCAACCCGCAGTCGGGGCTGGCGTTCGACCTCGAGGGGCCCGACGCGCAGGAGATCACCCAGATCCCCGCGCCGCGCTTCGACAGCGCGGTCACCGCGCACGAGGCGGGCGAGCTGTACTGGATGGCGGTGGTGCGCGACATCCCCTTCATCAACTGGGCGACCGACCCCACCATCTCCGCCGCCATCCTCTCGATCACCAGCGAGTTCCCGCAGTTCGGCGGCACCACGCCGGTGACGGTGCAGAACGTCTTCCGCGGCATCTATCCCGGCGAGCAGATCGGGCCGTACGTCAGCCAGTACCTGCTCAAGGGGAACGTGGACCAGCGCAAGCCGGCGGGGCAGGGGCGCAACGCGGCCGACGGCTACATCTCCTATGGCTCTCGCACCATCGACCAGCGGCTCTTCCCCGCGTCGGCCAACGTCGACTACCTGCTCACGTTCACCTCGTGGCTGAACGTGCAGAACGGCTTCGACACGCGCGGCGGCGACTCGTTCGACACCACCAAACGCTTCATCCGCGACTTCCGCGCGGCGACGACGTTCGTGCACTTCGACCAGGTGCTCGACGCGTGGTACAACGCCGCGTGGATCCTGATGAGCGAGCCCACGGGGAACCAGTCGACGTTCGTCAGCGGCACCACCGGCCGCCCGCAGATCGACCTGGAGTTCCCCAAGGACCAGGGGAACCCGTACGACCCGCCGGGGACGGCGATGGATTCGAAGACGCAGGTGGGCTTCGCCACCTTCGGGCCCACGCACCTGCTGCAGGTCCTCGCCGAGGTGCTGGGGCGGGCGCTGCGGGCGGTGTGGTACCAGAAGTGGCACGTGCACCGTCGCCTGCGTCCTGAGGAGTACGGCGGCCGCGTGCACAACCACATCACCGGCGCGCGCACGTACTCGCTCGACACCAGCATCACCACCTCGCTGTCCAGCGGCGGGCTGGCGCCGTACTTCGGCAACGTGGGCGACAAGTTCCCCTCGTCGTACCTCCTCCCGCAGGCCTATCCCGAGGGCGCGCCCACGCACCCGGCGTACGGCGCCGGTCACGCCACGGGGAGCGGGGCGATGGCCACGATCCTCAAGGCGTTCTTCGACGAGAGCACGCCGATCGAGAACCCGCTGCAGTCCGACGCCGCCGGCACCGCGCTCGTCGCCTACACAGGTGCCGATGCCTCGCAGATGACGGTGGGCGGCGAGCTGAACAAGCTGGCGGGGAACATCGCCATCTTCCGCAACGCGGCGGGTGTGCACTGGCGCAGCGACTACACCGAGTCGCTGCTCCTGGGCGAGGCCGTCGCCATCGGCCTGCTGCAGGAGATGTCGCTGACGTTCAACGAGGACGACGGCTACTTCCAGGTGACGAAGTTCGACGGCAGCACGATCCGCATCTTCGACGGCAAGGTGGTCACCGTCGTCTGAGCGGAGATGGGTGACGAAAGCGCCCCCGTCCGTCGCGCATGACGGCCGGGGGCGTTGGCCGTCGTTCGCGAGGTGACGAGTCACGCAGAAACCAATCGCAAATCCTCTGTGCCTCTGCGGCTGTGGTCTCTGTGCCCTCCGTGTGAAACCAAGGATAGCCAGTAGCCGAATGAGACGCCGTCGCGAGCTCACCCGCATCGTCTCCACGGAAGCGCAGCGGAGATCGCGCTCTATCGGACAGCGTCCGCTTTTCACCTCGTGGCCCGATCCTTTCGGTTTCCTTGCGTGCGGGCTAGATTCCCGCGGTTTCGGCAAGATCCTGGACGCGTGACCGAACGACCTGAAGGCATAGAGCGATGGACCGGTACTTCGACGAGAACCACCTGATGATCCGCGACATGGTGCGCGATTTCGCCGAGAACGAGATCGCGCCCGTGGCCGCAGAGCTCGACCGGTCGGGCGAGTTCCCGTGGGAGAACGTGAAGAAGATGGGCGAGCTGGGGCTGTTCGGCATCCCCTGGCCCGAGGAGCTGGGCGGCGCCGGGATGGACGGCATCGCCTACATGATCGTGATCAACGAGCTGGCCCGGGTCGACGCCAGCCACGCCATCACCGTGTCGGCCCACACCACGCTCGGCTCCTCGCCGATCGTGAACTTCGGCACGCCCGAGCAGAAGGAGCGCTTCGTCCCCCTCCTCGCCTCGGGCACGGTGCTGGGCGGATTCGGGCTGACCGAGCCCGGCGCCGGCTCCGACGCCGCGGGGACGCAGACCACCGCGGTGAAGACCGACGGCGGGTGGATCCTGAACGGGAGCAAGATCTTCATCACCCACGCCGGCGTGGGCGAGATCTTCGTCGTCACCGCGCAGACGGACAGGGAGAAGGGGACGAAGGGGATCACCTCCTTCATCGTCTCCAAGCCCACCACCGACCTGGAGAAGGCGCGGGAGATCGGCGTGGGGCACGCGCAGGACGGCCAGCTCTGCTATACGAAGGGCGTCCGCGCGGGGAAGAAGGAGGACAAGATGGGGTGGCGCGCCAGCGACACCCGCGAGCTGGTGCTGGAGAACTCCTTCGTCCCCGACGAGAACGTGCTGGGCGAGGTGGGGATGGGCTTCATCAACTTCATGAAGACCCTCGACTCCGGCCGCATCGGCATCGCCGCGCTGTCGCTGGGGCTGGCGGAAGGCGCGCTCGAGCAGGCGCGCAATTACGCGCTGGAGCGCCGCCAGTTCGGGCAGCCCATCTCCGACTTTCAGGGGATCCAGTTCATGCTGGCCGACATGGCCACGGAGATCGAGGCCGCCAGGCACCTCGTGTACCACGCCGCGTGGCTGAAGGAGCAGGGGAAGCCGTTCGGGAAGCAGGCCGCCATGGCCAAGCTGTTCGCCAGCGAGACGGCCATGCGCGTCACGACCAGGGCCGTGCAGATCCACGGCGGCTACGGCTACACCCGCGAATACCCGGTGGAGCGCATGATGCGCGACGCCAAGATCTGCGAGATCGGCGAGGGGACCAGCGAGATCCAGCGGCTGGTGATCGCGCGCAGCCTCCTCCACGACCTCACGCACTGAACGCCGCCGCCCGCGGGCGTCTTCGCCCGCCGGCGGCCCAGAAACCGGTAGTCACAAGCATGGTTCGATCTGAGCGCGGGGCCGCCGAGGCCCCGCGGGGTCGGCCCGTACCCCTCCGGGGCCTCGCCCCGTCTCCCGCACGGCAGGAGGCGGATTGAAGCGCGAGATCCTGATGAACACCACCGCCCGCGAGACGCGCGTCGCCATCCTCGAGGACGACGTGCTGGTCGAGCTGATGGTCGACCGCCCCGACGCGGCGCGGATGGTGGGCGACATCTACAAGGGGCGGGTCGAAGCCGTCCTCCCCGGCATCCAGGCCGCCTTCGTCGACGTGGGCACCGAGAAGGCGGCCTTCCTGCACGTCAGCGACGTGGCCCTGGACGACGACGACGAGGACGAGGAGCCCGGCTCGTCGTCCGCCGGCGACGAGGACGAGGCGGGGAACGGGGACGGTGGAGGCGGACGGCGCGGGCAGCGCTATCCCCCCATCCAGGACATCGTCAAGAAGGGTCAGGAGCTGCTGGTGCAGGTGTCGAAGGAGCCCATCGGCACCAAGGGCCCCCGCGTCACCGCGCACATCTCCCTCCCGGGGCGCTTCCTGGTCTACATGCCGGGGAGCGACCACGTGGGCGTCTCGCGCAAGATCGAGGACCGCGAGGAGCGCGCGCGGCTGCGCGCCCTGGCCCGAGAGGCGCTGCCGCCCAAGGCCGGCGGGGTGATCGTCCGCACCGTGGGCGAGGAGCTCACGCGCGAGACCTTCGAGCGCGAGCTGCGCAGCCTGATGCAGCTCTGGAAGCAGATCCAGAAGAAGGCCTCGCGCGCCCGCGCCCCGGCGGCGGTGCACCGCGAGGCCAAGCTGGTGGCCGGCATCATCCGCGACCTGTTCAGCCAGAAGGTCGACTCGCTGATCGTCGACTCGCAGCCGGTCTACGACGACGTGCGCGCCTACCTCGAGCAGGTCGACCCCTCGCTGATCGAGCGGGTGAAGCTGTACACCGACCCCAAGCCGCTCTTCGACGCCTACGACATCGAGAGCGAGATCCGCGACGCCTTCCAGCGCCGGGTGAACCTCCCCTCGGGCGGCTACATCATCGTGGAGCCCACCGAGGCGCTGGTCTCCATCGACGTCAACACGGGGCGGTACACGGGCAAGAAGGACCCCGAGAAGACGATCCTGAAGACCAACGTCGACGCGGCGCGCGAGATCGCGCGGCAGGTGCGGCTGCGCGACGTGGGCGGGATCATCGTGTGCGACTTCATCGACATGGAGACCAAGCAGAACCGCGAGAAGGTCCTGCAGGAGCTCCGCCAGCACCTGTCGCGCGACCGGGCGCGCACCAAGGCGTTCCAGGTCAGCGAGCTGGGGCTGATCGAGATGACGCGCCAGCGGGTGCGCCCCTCGCTCTACCACACGCAGACCGAGACGTGTCCCACCTGCGCGGGGACGGGGCGCATCTTCACGCCCGAGACGGTGGTGCGGCGGATCGAGCGCGCCATCCGCCGCGCCTGGGCCGAGGGGAAGGAGAAGAACCTGGTCGTGCGCGTGCACCCCGAGGTGGCGCTCTACGTCCTGGAGCAGGAGCCGGGGTGGATCAAGGGGATGGAGAAGAGCCTGGGGATGAAGATCGCCCTGCGCGACGACCCGCTGGCCGCGCAGGACGCCTTCAGGCTCATCTCCGGCGTCAGCCACCAGGACGTCTCCTCGCGCTTCAACCTCGGCTGATCGCCGGAAACAGCAGGTCTCACGCAGAGCAGCAGAGGCAGCAGAGAACTCATCTCCGCTGCCTCTGCTGCTCTGCGTGAGACCATTCTTTTCGCGATGCTTGTTCGCCCCCTCCTTCGTTTTTATCATCTACTCTAATGTCGCTTCGGTTGTGATGCGCTGATCCGTCTTCTGGGGACGACGTGCCATGAATCGCCGCATCTGCCCGGCCCTTCTGCTGGCGATGTGCACGTGGGCGACACTCCTGCCCGCGTCCGCACAGGTGACGCGAAACGTGGTGCCGATGAACGGGCAGGGGCCGCGCCTCCTCCTGCGCGAGGTGCTGCGGATCGGCAGCGCCGATGGCGCGCACGACAGCTTCGGCCGCGTGGCCGACGTGGCGTTCGACCGGCGCGGCCGCGTGTACGTCGCGGACGATCTCAATCACCGCGTCGCCGTCTTCGGCCCCGACGGCCGCTTCGTCGCCACCGTGGGGCGCGAGGGCACGGGCCCGGGCGAGTTCACCAACCCCTGGCGGGTGCGCGTCGACGCCAGCGACTCGCTGTTCGTGTGGGACATGGGGGCGGCGCGGGTGTCGGTCTTCGGCCCCGACCTGCGCTACCGGCGCAGCTTCGGCACGCCGCCCTCGTGGATCGTGAACGCGATGGAGTTCCTTCCCGACGGCACCCTGCTGGTGGCCGCCTACGGCTCGGGCGAGGAGCGCCCGCTGCAGCGCCTCCGCCGCGACGGGACGCGGCTCGGCTCGCTGGGCCCGGAACTGCGGCCGGAGCGGCTGGGCGGGTTCGAGTCCAGCCTCCTGGGCGGCCCCGCCGTGCTCGACGGGCAGACGCTGGTCTACAGCAACAAGAGCCCGTACCAGGTCGATTTCTACGACCCCGCGGGGCGGCTGAAGACGCGCTGCGTGGGCCGCCCGGAATGGACCACCCCGCCCGCCAGCGTAGTCAGCGAGCGCGGGCTCGAGCGGCGGCTGGAATGGGGCCGCTTCGTCCACGCGGCCAGTGTGCTGGCGGTGGGCCGCGGGCTGTACCTGAACGTCATCCACGACCCCCGCACCAAGCGCGAGACGCTGGACCTGCTCGACACCGCGTGCCGGCTGATCCGCCGCACCCCGCTGCGCGAGCCGGTGATGGTCGTCAGCCGCAGCGGGAACCGGATCGCCGCCATCCGCACGCTCGACTACGACGAGGTGGTGATCTACGAGCTGTCCATCTCCCCGCGTTAGCCGTCTCCGCCCGTTTCGCCGGAGGATATGATGCGCCCGTGGATGAGTCTCCTTGCCGCCGCGATCGCGGTGCTCGCGTCCGCCTCCCCGTCGGCCGCGCAGACCGCGATCCGGCCGAGCGTCTGCACCATCTCGTGCGGATGCGACCGGTACGGCTGCTACTGCTCGCGCACCGGCGGCAGCGGGGGATCGTGCAAGGCCGACGCGTCGAGCTGCACCGTCACGCTCTGCGCCACGCTGCGGCCGGACTCGGGCGCGGTCCTCGCGCTCGCCGCGGACGGCTCGCTGGTGATCGTGGACACGAAGCTCGCCGCCGGCGCGCCGCGGCTGGCCACGGTGCGCGCCAACCGGTGGCGCACCCTCTCGCGCGGCCACAGCGTGGGGGTGGACTGCGGCGGCGCCGTGGTGGCCGAGTACTTCGACGCGCGCACCGCCGCCCTGTCGCGCGCCCGCTCGCGCCGGCTGGCGATCTGATTCAGAGATCTCACGCGGAGGCGCGGAGACGCGGAAGGAAGTCCCGAATCCTCCGCGTCTCCGCGCCTCCGCGTGAGGCCAGGACAGCCGGTACGTGAACGGATTTTGGGGATCGGGAAGCGGGAGGGGTACATCTTCGGGCGGGGTGCGGTTAGATTGTTCGCCACGACGCCGCCTCTGGAGCCACGGACGGACGCCCGGGAGGCGACTTCACCGCGTCGGCGCTGGATTTTGCGGGGGTGCCGGGGTTGACGAAACCGGTAAATCCTGCGATATTCAGCGTCTTGTTTTGTTTCGGGCAAGTTCCGTCCGCCAATCGGGAGTATCGGAACCCAATGTACGCCATCGTCCGCATCGGCGGTCACCAGTATCGCGCCGAGCCGGGGAAGACCCTGCGAATCCAGTCGCTCGACACCGAGCCGGGCCAGACCATCCAGTTCGACCAGGTGCTGCTCGGCGCCGACGGCGACACCATCAAGGTGGGCACGCCGGTGGTGGACGGGGCGAGCATCACGGCCGAGGTGGTCCGCCACGGCAGGGGCGAGAAGATCACCATCTTCAAGCACAAGCGCCGCAAGAACTACCGCCGCAAGCAGGGCCACCGGCAGGGGTTCACCGAGGTGTGCGTGAACGACATCAGCCTCGGCTGAAGGAGGAGTTGAAATGGCTCACAAGAAAGGTGGCGGGTCTACCCGCAACGGCCGCGATTCGAACGCCCAGCGCCTGGGCGTGAAGAAGTACGGCGGCGAGCGCGTGCTGGCCGGGAACATCCTGGTCCGGCAGCGCGGCACCAAGTTCCACGCGGGCGAGAACGTCCGCCGCGCCAACGACGACACCCTGTTCGCCCTGGTCGACGGGATCGTGCAGTTCGGCCGCAAGGACAA
Source organism: Longimicrobium sp. (assembly GCA_036377595.1). Lineage (NCBI taxonomy): Bacteria > Pseudomonadati > Gemmatimonadota > Longimicrobiia > Longimicrobiales > Longimicrobiaceae > Longimicrobium > Longimicrobium sp. The sequence continues at coordinate 113,889 of DASUYB010000143.1, forward strand.
GACGCGCAAGAAGGTCTCCGTGATCCCGCTCGAGGCGCTGGCCGCGGGCGAGGCGCCGGCCCCCGAGGCCAACGCGGACTGACCTCCGCCGTCGTCGAGATTTGAACGCCGCTCCGGCATTGCGCCGGGGCGGCGTTTCTGCATCAGGTCCCGTGGACGGAACGGACGAGGCTTCCCCCTTGCTCCATCCGCCGCCGGGTGCGATGGTTAACGCTCACTTTCGGTAGCTTTCTACCGGCCCCCGGCGAGTTCCGCCACCGCGTCTCCGAATTTCCCACCGTCTCCAGTTCCCATGCAAGCATGGCTGTTGTGGGCGCTCGCGGCCGTCGTCCTGCTGATCGCCGAGGCGCTCACCGGGACGCTGTTCCTGATCGCCCTGGCCGCGGCCGCGGTGGCGCCCGCCGTGGCCGCCGCGCTGGGGGCGGGCCTGGTGGCGCAGCTGGCGGTGTTCGGCGCGGCCGCCCTCCTCTCGCTGCTCAAGGCGCGGCCGCTGTTCGGGGCGCTCCTCCACCCCGCGTCGCAACAGGTGGCGACGAACGTCGCCGCGCTCCCCGGCGCGGTGGGACTGGTGCTGGAGCCGGTGCGCGATGCCCACCGCGCGGGGCGCGTGACGGTGGGCGGCGACGACTGGCGCGCGGTGACGGCGGACGGGAGCGCGCTGGACGCGGGAGAGCAGGTGGTGGTGCTCGACGTACAGGGGGTGACGCTGACGGTCGCCCGGTATCCTCAGCAGGAGATCTGAATCATGTCCGTTTTCCTTCTCGTCGTGGCGCTGGTGGTGTTCGCGGTGGTGATGGTGGCCATGGGCTTCACCGTGGTGCAGCAGGCGGAGACGATGGTGATCGAGCGGCTGGGCCGCTATCATCGCACGCTCGACTCGGGGATCAACGTGATCATCCCCCTCATCGACCAGCCCCGCCGCATCCACTGGCGCTTCACCACCGAGATCAACGGGCAGATCATCCACCGGAAGAGCACGTCGAGCAAGATCGACCTGCGCGAGCAGCTGTACGACTTCCCGCGGCAGAACGTGATCACGCGCGACAACGTGGCCACGGAGATCAACGCGATGATCTACTTCCAGATCACCGACCCGCGGCGCGCCGTGTACGAGATCGCCGACCTCCCCGGCGCCATCGAGAAGCTGACCCAGACCAGCCTGCGCAACGTGGTGGGCGAGATGGACCTGGACGAGCTGCTCTCCTCGCGCGACAAGGTCAACACCGCGCTGCGCCAGATCCTCGACACCGCCAGCGACAAGTGGGGCGTCAAGGTCAACCGGGTGGAGATCCAGGACATCAACCCCCCGCCCGAGATCCGCCACGCCATGGAGAAGCAGATGCGCGCCGAGCGCGACAAGCGCGCGGCGGTGCTGACGGCCGAGGCGGCCAAGCAGAGCGCCATCCTCGAGGCCGAGGGGATGCGCGAGGCGCAGATCGCGCGCGCCACCGGCGAGCAGAAGGCACGCATCATGGCGGCCGAGGCCGAGGCGCAGGCGCGGGTGCGGGTGGCGCAGGCCGAGGCCGAGGCCATCCGGCTGATCTCCGACTCGCTGGGCGGCCCCGCCGCCAACCCGGCCGCCTACCTCATCGGCGTGCGCTACGTCGACGCGCTGAAGTCGATGGGCGACGGTTCGGCGGAGAAGATCGTCTACCTCCCCTACGAGGCCGCGGGGCTGATGGCGTCGGTGGGCGGGCTGCGCGAGCTGATCGCCGGCCCGGGCGCGGGCGCCCCGGACCCGAGGGCCGCCGCGCCCCGCGCCGCGCCGCCGCACCTGCGCGTTCCCATCGCCGCCGTGCCCGAGCCGAAGCCCGGGTCGTAGCCTTCGCCGACGGGGAGAAGCGCCGCTCCGGCACCCGGCCGGGGCGGCGCTCCGTCTTCCGTCTCCTCCGGCGTTCGCCCCCGTGCGAAACGGCGCGCCGACGGCTAGAATCCTGCATCGGCAGCGTATGCCACCGACGAGATCGGAAGCTCCGACCCGGCCGAGAGAAACCGGCCGGGTCGGTGTTCCTTGCACCCACGATCCGCTCCACCGATGACCGACATCTCTCCGGCCGCCGACTGGCCGCCGCGCTCCGCCGCCGACTTCCCCCGGCTGTCCGGGCTTCCCGCCTACGTGTTCGCGCAGGTGAACGCCGAGAAGGCCGAGCGCATCGCCGCCGGCGAGGACGTGATCGACCTTGGGATGGGGAACCCTGACCTGGGCACCCCCGGCCACATCGTTGACGAGCTGGTGGCCAACGCGGCCGATGCCAGGAACCACCGCTACAGCGCCAGCCGGGGGATCCACGGCCTGCGCGAGGCGATGGCCGAGCACTATGCCCGCCGCTACGGCGTGACGGTGGATCCCGAGACGCAGGTGGTGGTCACCATCGGCGCCAAGGAGGGGATCGCGCACCTGATGCTGGCGCTGCTCGACAGCGGCGACACGGTGATCGTTCCCTCGCCCGCGTACCCCATCCACTACTACTCGGTGGTGTTCGCCGGCGGGCACGTGCACTCCATCCCCCTGGTGGGCGACGAGGACGGCTACGTGGTGGGCGATGCGCTCCTCTCCGCCGTCGAGGCCGCGTGCGCGTCGACCTGGCCGCGGCCCAAGGCGCTCGTCCTCTCCTTCCCCAACAACCCCACCACGCTCAGCGCCACGCCCGAGTTGCTGGAGCGCGCGGTGGAGCTCTGCCGGCGCGAGCGGCTGCTGCTGGTGCATGACTTCGCCTACGCCGACTTCTCGTTCGGCGACGAAGAGCCGCCCAGCCTGCTGCAGGTGCCGGGCGCGATGGACGTGGGCGTCGAGTTCTTCTCGATGTCGAAGAGCTACTGCATGGCGGGATGGCGGGTGGGGTTCTGCGTGGGGAACACCGCGATGGTGCAGGCGCTCACCAAGATCAAGAGCTACCTGGACTACGGGATCTTCCAGCCGATCCAGATCGCCGCGGCGCACGCGCTGCGCGCCGGGCAGGAGTGCGTGGGCGAGACGCGCGAGGTGTACCGCCGCCGCGCCGAGGCGCTCGTCGGCGAGCTGCACCGCGCGGGGTGGCCCGTGCCCCCGCCGCGCGCCACCATGTTCGTGTGGGCGCCCATCCCTGGCGAGTACCTGCACATGGGAAGCATGGAGTTCGCGCGCCACCTCCTGCGCGAGGCCGGCGTGGTGGTTTCCCCCGGCGTGGGCTTCGGGCGCGAGGGCGAGGGGCACGTGCGCTTCGCGCTGATCGAGCCCGAGGACCGGCTGCGCGAGGCGGGCGAGCGGATCGCCAGGGCGCTGCGGCGGAAGGCGGCGTAGCGGGCGGCGAGACCAGGCGCGGAGCCTGGCGTCCGGGACATGCGTGTCCCACTCCTCCCACACCGTACGCTCCCGGGCGGCGGGGACGAGCCCGGCGCGGCGCGCCGGCGTCCCCGCGCCTCCCGCTGGAGATTCGCCGGATGGGAGCGGCGGCCGCGACGCGGGCTTCCGCCCGGCGGGTGCGGGTGCGGCGGTCGCGAGTCTCCGAACCCCAACTCCCGTCAGGTGTTTGCGCCCGCTGGGGCCGGTCGGCGTGCGGCAGATCCATTTAGCGGCGCCAGAGGCGAGGCGCACCCGCCCCGTTGTACCCGCTTGCCCCAACTGCGCCGCTGACTTGTGGCAGTTGACCAGAGTCTGTATAATATTGCCGTCACACCCCTTGCGCGCCGGACCCCGGCGGCGGGAAGCAGTTGACACACCGCCGGCCGCCCCTCCGGTACGCCCCGCGGTGGTCGTTTGAACGGCGGATCCCCCGGCATCCCTCCGGCTCTCCGCCCCTTCAGCTTTTCCGCCTTCGCACGCCTCCACTCGGCGCCTGTCGCCGAGACGCATCCACTTCCGCAGTGAGTCGTACCCCATGGCAAACACGCGTAGTCGGTTCCGCTGGCTGGCAACCGCCGCCGCCATCGCGTCGCTCGCCGCATGCACCGACGCCAATCCCAACGGCGACGGGCTGCCCACCGACGCGGGCGCGGGGCTGTACCCGCACATGACGGTGTCCACCAGCAAGGGCACGGCCAACGTGGACCTGGGCCTGCGCCAGGTGCCCGGCGGGCTGACCCTGGCCAGCTACCAGGGCGAGGTGGTGTTCGACCCGCAGGCGCTGTCGCTGCAGAGCGCCGACCTTCCCGAAGGGGTGATCGGCGACGCCAACGAAGTGTCGCCCGGGCACATCCGCTTCGCCGGCATGGCGCTCGACGGGACCGAGGGCGCGCAGCTGCTGCGGATGCGCTTCACCGCCAAGGGCGCGGTCACCCGCGAGACGTTCCGGGTGACCTTCGAGGAGGTGACCGACGCCACCGAGTACGCCGACGTCACGGCGCAGGTGAAGAACGGCACCCTCCTCTACCAGCAGCGCTGAGAACCCTCTCGCCTTCCTTACGCGCGCGGCGCCTCCCGCCGCGCGCGGCTCATAAGAACCAAGTACTCCGATGCTTCGCAACGCGAGCAGGTTTCTGATGGCCCTGGGCGCGGCGCTCCTTGCCGCCGCCCCGGGCCTTTCCGCGCAGCAGTCCGGCCAGCCCATCCGCGGCGACGTGGACGGCGACGGCCGCGTGACCGCGGCCGACGCCCGCATCGTGGCCAACTACCTCGTCGGCCGCGCGGTTCCCGCGGGCGCCGACGTGGCCGGCCGCGGCGACGCCAACGGCGACGGGCGCGTGACCTCGGCCGACGCGGCCATCATCAACGCCTTCGCCGCCGGGCGCGACATGAAGCGCTTCCCGGTGGGCACGCCCATCGCCGTGGTGCCCAACGGGCCCGACAAGGGGCTGGCCGCCATCCTCTGCGGCGCCGACGTGCGCGCGAAGACGGTGAAGTGCGACGCGCCGACCGGCGCCACGGGCGCGCGGGGCGTGCTCCTCGGCAACCAGCACGTGTACGTGGAGCTGACGTCGTCGAACGTCTCCAGCGTCGATAACGCGGGCACGATCGACTTCACCTTCGACGTCACCGTCAAGAACCTGATCCCGCAGACGCTGGGCGTCGACAGCGCCACCGGTGCGGTCAATGCGGAGGCGGTGCGGGTGTTCTTCGCCACCGCGCCGGTCGCCGACGCCGGCAGCGGGGAGATCGACGTGCAGGGCGGGGGGACGGGAACCTTCACCGCCTCGAACCAGCACTACTACGAGTACCCGGCGCCGCTCGCGACGAACTCGGTGACGCCGCCCGTGAACTGGCACTTCCAGATGCCGAACACGGTCACCCACTTCCAGTTCCTGGTGTACGTGGCCGGCAAGGTGCAGTTCCCGCAGGGGTGGATCGACATCTATCCTCCCTCGCACGCGCCCAGCCCCACGCTGATCCCCACCAACACCATCACCGCGGGCTCCACGCTGCAGCTCGAGGACACCGCGCGCACGCAGGTGGGCAACCCGATCCCCGGCGAAAGCGTGACCTGGTCGAGCACCGGGCATGCGACGACGGTCGATCCCAACACCGGCCTGGTGACGGCCACCGGCGTGGGGACCGACACCATCACCGCCACCGGCAACTCGGGGCGCACCGGCAAGGTCCAGATCGTGGTGAATCCGGGCGCGGCGGCCAGCATGACGGCCAACTCGGCCACCACGCAGAGCGCCAACGCGGGGACCGCCGTGGCGGCGCCGCCCAGCGTGATCGTGAAGGACGCGCTGAACAACCCGGTCCCGGGCGTTTCGGTGACCTTCACCACAGGCGCGACCAGTGGCACGGTGAGCGACGGCTCGACCACCGGCTCCGCGGTCACCATCACCACCAACGCGTCCGGCATCGCCACGCTGACCAGCTGGACCGTCGGCAACACGGTGGGCGTGGACTCGGTGACGGCCTCGTCCACGGGGCTCACCGACGTGGTGTTCACCGCCACGGTGACCCCGGGCGCGCCGGCCAGCATGACGGCCAACTCGGCCCCCACGCAGTCGGACACGGTGGGCAAGCCGGTCGCGGCTCCGCCCTCGGTGCTGGTAAAGGACGCGCTGAACAACCCCGTCCCCGGCGTGACGGTCACCTTCAACGTGACCGCCGGCGGCGGCTCGGTGAACAACGGCTCCACCTCGGGTGCATCGGTCACCGTCAACACCGACGCGTCGGGCATCGCCACGCTGGCCAGCTGGACGCTCGGCACGGCCTCGGGCACCAGCAACAACACGGTGAAGGCTTCGGCTACGGGCCTGACGGACGTAACCTTCACCGCCACGGCCGAGCCGGACGTGCCGTTCACCATCGCCAAGACGGCGGGTGACAACCAGACGGTGACGGCGGGGACGGCGGTGCCGATCAAGCCGAAGGTCCACATCACCGACCAGTACGGGAACGTGGTGGCCACGGGCACGACCGTCACCTTCACTCCGTCGGCGGGCGGAAGCGTGACCGGCGGCACCACCAGCACCGACGGCAGCGGCGACGCGGAGGTGGGCAGCTGGACGCTGGCCGCCGGCGCCAACACGCTGACGGTGACCTCGGGGACGGCCACGGCCACCTTCAACGGCTACGGCAACTCGCTGCCGGTGGCGGGCCGCGACTCGGTCGACGGCATCGGCAACGTGCAGATCACCGCCACCGGGCTGAAGGGGAACGACTCCGATGCCGACGGCGACGCGATCAGCATCACGGCAGTCCCCGTCCCCCCGGCCCATGGCTCGATCAGCATCGACGTGGACGGCGGGCTGACGTACACCCCCGCGGTGGGCTACGTGGGGCTCGACAGCGCCACCTACACGCTGACCGACGCCCGCGGCGGCACCGCACCGGGCAAGGTCATCATCCGCATGCCCGACCGCTTCTGGTTCGTGACCGGCGGCGGCAGCGGCAACGGCACGCAGGCCTCGCCGTCGGGGAACTTCACCTTCGGCTCGCCCATCGCGGCCAAGGACACGGTGTTCCTGCTGTCCAGCGCCACCGTTTCCGCCGGCCTGGCGCTTCCGAACGGCGCGGCGCTGATCGGCACCGGGCTGGGAAGCAACGTCACCCGGTCGCTGGGCGGCAGCCCGAACATGACGGTGAACCCGGTCACGCTGCTGACCAGCGGGAGCCAGCCCACGCTGACCGTGTCCACCGGCACCGGCGTGACGCTGGCCTCGAGCGGGACCGGCTACGTGGTGAAGGGGCTGAACCTGACGTCGAGCGCGGGCGCGGCCCTGGCGGGCAGCACCTTCGGCACGCTCGACGTGGCCAACCTGGCCGTGACCGCCACCGGCGGGCCGGCGCTGAACCTGGCCACCGGCACGGTGAGCGGGACGTTCACCAGCGTCAGCGGGTCGGGTAGCTCCACGCACGGCGCCATCCTGAGCGCTGTGGGCGGCACCTTCACGGTGAGCGGCGGCACGATCACCGGCAGCGCGAACGGCGCGGCGCTGCAGGTGACGGGCAACGCCGCTGGCACGGTGAACTGGGCGGGCTCGCTCAGCCAGGCCAACGCCCAGCCGCTGCTGCTGGTGACCGGCCACACGAACACCGGCGCCACGCTGAACCTGACCGGCGCGCTGACCGCCTCGGGCGGCTCGCGCGGCCTGACCTTCGACAACGCCGACGGGATCTACCTGATCATCCCGTCGTCGCCGACTACGTTCACCGGCGACAGCGTCGGCGTGGACATCCTGAACGGCTCGTCGAGCACCAACTTCACGTTCGGGCCGAACCTGACGCTGAACGGCACCGCGGGGAATGCGTTCAACCTCGACGCCAGCAGCGCGGCGGTGACGTTCCAGGGCAATATCACCAAGAACGGGACGCAGACGGGGCGGCTGGTGTCGATCAGCAATCACACCATCCGGACGATTGCCTTCCCGGGCACGCTTAGCGCCACCAGCACCGCCGCCGGCTCCACCGGCATCCTGCTCGACAACGCCGACGGCACGTACAACTTCAGCGGCACCAACACGCTGGGCGGTGCGGGAAGCGACGCCGGGATCGACGTCCAGAACGGGTCGCTGGCGGCCGTGACGTTCAGCAGCAACACGTCGATCACCAACCCGCTGAACGAGGCGGTGCGGATCGATGCCGGCGCGGCCGGCCTGGGCTTCACCTACAACGGCACGATCAGCAAGACCAACGGATCGGGCACCGGCATCGCACTGACCAACAACGGCACGGGCAACATCAGCTTCGCCGGACCCAGCGTGGTGCTGAACACCGGCACCAGCGCCGGCATCAACATGACGAGCACCGCGGCCACGGTAAGCTTCGTGGACTCGGTGAAGGTGACGACGACCTCGGGGAATGGCATCAACGCCACCGGTGGCGGCACGCTGACCATCGCCGGCACGCACAACTCGATCACGTCGGCCGGCGGGATCGCGCTGAACGTGAGCGGGACCACGATCGGTGGCGCCGGGCTGAACTTCCGCTCGATCAGCGCCAACGGCGGCGCCAACGGCATCGTGCTGAGCAGCACGGGCGCCGGGGGCCTGACGGTGAGCGGCAACGGCACCGCCGGCTCGGGCGGGACGATCCAGAACACGAGCGGGGCGGACGGCGCGATCGCGGGGAACGGGGTCTACCTGTCGAGCGCGCAGAACGTGTCGCTGGCGTTCATGGCCATCAACGACCACGGGAACAACGGGCT
>DASUYB010000144.1 GCA_036377595.1 Longimicrobium sp.
CTCGATCAGCGCGACCTGTCAGCAACAAGGAATTCATCCGCTCGACTTTGTAGCTCGCTCCATCGCAGCCCTGCGTGCTGGCACCCCCGCGCCCACGATTCTGCCGACCAACTGAACGGTTACGCCGCGAGTTCACTCGCATCGTCCGATATCAACCCCACGATCCAATGGTTGGAGATTGAGATACATCAGCACGCGCGGTGGATCTGAACCCGTCTCCCTCTCCGACGCGGTAGAGCGCGGGCTCGCGCCGGACGGTGGGCTCTACGTCCCCGAAGTGTATCCCACGATCCCGCCCGGATCGCTCGACGGCGCGGAGACGCTGGCCGAGGTCGCCGAGCGCGTGCTGGCGCCGTTTTTCGCGGGCGACGAGCTGGCGCCCGCGCTGGGCGACATCTGCCGCGAGGCGTTCACCTTTCCGGTGCCGCTGCGCGAGTTGCGCGACCGCACCGCCGTGCTCGAGCTGTTCCACGGGCCGACGGCGGCGTTCAAGGATGTCGGCGCGCGCTTCCTGGCCGCACTGATGTCGCGCCTGGGCGGCGGCGACGCGCGCCCGCTCACCATCCTCGTGGCGACGTCGGGCGACACGGGCGGCGCGGTGGCGGCAGCGTTCCACGGGCGGCCGGGCGTCGAGGTGGCCGTCCTCTTTCCCGCGGGGATGGTGTCGCCGCGGCAGGAGAAGCAGCTGACCGCGTGGGGCGGCAACGTGCGCGCGTTCGCGGTGCGCGGCGCCTTCGACGACTGCCAGCGCCTGGTGAAGGCGGCCATGGCGGACCCGGCGCTCCGCGCGGCGCGGCGCCTGTCGTCGGCCAACAGCATCAACGTGGGCCGCCTCCTGCCGCAGATGGCCTACTACGCCTGGGCCTCGCGCGAGCACGTCCGCCGCCACGGGGCGGAGCCGGGCTTCGTCATCCCCTCCGGCAACCTGGGGAACGCCGCGGCGGCGCTCTGGGCGGGGCGCGCCGGCCTCCCCATCCGCGAGGTGGTGATGGCGACGAACGCGAACCCGGCCGTTACCGCGTTCGCCGCGGGCGCGCCGTGGGCCGCGCACCCCACCGTCGCCACGCTCGCCACGGCGATGGACGTGGGCGATCCGAGCAACATGGAGCGCATTTTCCACCTGTTCGGCGGCCACGAGCCGGCGCGAGCCGCGCTGCACGCCGAGCGGGTGGACGACGCCGAGATCCGCCGCGTGATCCGCGAGGGACCGGCGCGCTGGGACACGGTGTGGGACCCGCACACCGCCACCGCCGTCGCCGCGCGCGAGCGCCTGCCCGGCGGCGACTGGATCGTCGTCGCGACGGCGCACCCCGCGAAGTTCGAGGCCGTGGTCGAGCCGCTGGTTGGGCACGAGATCCCCATCCCCCCCGATCTCCAGCGCCTGCTCGACCGACCCTCGCACGCCGAGCCTCTGGAGCCCACGCTCGACGCCTTCCGTGCCGCGCTCGGCGCCTGACGAACGAGCGATCTCCCCGGGACGCAGCCGTCGCATCGTCACGCGAGAGCGGACTCGGCACGCTCGGCACGCGCCTGCGGGGCCGCGCGTCCGGCCCGCATCCGCCGCAATCGCGCGGGAGGTTGACGCGCCGAGCCGGACGCCGAACTTGCATTGCGGGGCCGCATCCGCGCCGCATCCACCCTGCGGCCGCTGCATCAACCCCCGGCGCGATCGGCGTCCGCCCATCGGCGCCATCTCCGCTCACCCGCAGGAGGATGTTCCCATGCCCAAGCTCACCCTGAGCCTCGAGGAGTTGGTCGTCGAGTCGTTCCCGACAGACTCGGCGGCGGTCACTGGCGCGGCCCGGCCTCGGACGTTCGAGCCCGGCTGCACCCTCCCGGAGCTCTGCGGCACCGGCTGACAGGGCGGCGTGACAGAGGACGTGCCGTGACGCGCCGGCAGATGTGATCCGGCGCAGGCGCGATCAGAGCGCCTCGCCGGAAGGCGCGTTACACCGACGTCAGAGCAGTAGAAAATCGAAGGCAGCCGCGGGAAATCGCTTCCCGCGGCTGCCGTTTTTTGCGTCACCCGATGCCGGCCGCGAAATCGCCGGCGTTTGTCAGTCTAACTCAATGTGATCCGACGGAGACGCGAAATACGCGCACATCATCGAGCTTCTTCCCGCCTGCACCAGGATCAGGATGGCCACCCCGTACGATCCGCTGAAAGACCTCAAGCCGCTGATCGAGAGCGCCGATAAGCGCCGCCGCCTCCGCAACAAGCTCGGCATCGCGTTCGCCACCGTCGGCACCCTCGGCGGCCTGGCCTACGAGGGCGTGCAGAAAGGAGTCATCCACCTCAACGGTGATGACGTACGTGAGGCCAGCGCTATTTGTGTAGACAGCACGTACTCGTACAGCACGACGAGAGCGGGAACGTGCGCCCATCACCACGGCGTCCGCAAATGGCTCAAGCCACCGGAATGGTTCCGTGATTTCAACACTGGGCAATGAGCGTCGCCATCACGGCAGCTTGATCGCACTCGCTAGTTATGGAAACACACCTCGGTAAACACAACGCTTTATGGCTACTCGTATTGATCCGCGATCAGACCTCAATGATCTGCTGAGAAAAGCGCAGCTCCGTCGCTGGATCGGCACCGGTGGGCTGTTCGCGGCGGCCCTGGGAGCCTGGCTCTGGGTTAAGTGGTGCAAGGTAGATCCACCTCCGCCGCATCACCAAACGCTGTACGCTCAGCTGCCCGTGCCACTTAGGACCAAGCCGGACGCAAACGCGCCCATTACACGGATGCTGAACCCGGAAGAACGCGTGGTAGTGGAGCCACTCGCGGGCTCGCCCTGGGTGCAAGTGTTCAGTGTGGGTGGAGATACCCTGTTCGCATTTCGCTCGCGTGCGACGCTCCTCCCCGTCAGGCCAAGACTCCCCGCGCCGGCGGATACCTCAGCGATCTGCTTCGATAGCACGTCTTCCTTCAGTCCGAGTGCCGGCGGCACGTGCGCCGGTCACCAAGGCGTCCTGTGCTGGATCGACTATCCCTCCGAGCCGCCGAAAAACCGCGCGCGGCCCGACTGCAAGTACATCCTCCCATCACCCCTGCAAGGCCAACCATGAGCTTCCTCATCCGCAAATCCACCGGGCCGCGGTCAGGCGCGCGGCGCAGCTTCGGAACGGGCATCCTGCCGCTGTTCGTGATCGGCTCGATCGGCTGGCTCGCCGATCTGCCGGTTCGCGACACGCCTCTCTCCACCGTCGGCACCGGCTACGTGGCGCCGCAGCAGCGCGAGACGCTGTACGCGCACGGGCAGGTGAACGTGCGCGCGGGCGCGGGGCAGTCGCACGCCATCGTCCGCACGCTGGCGCGCGGCGAGCGGGTGGAGGTCGAGGCGGCGGACGCGAACGGGTGGGCGCCGGCGTACGTCTCCGGCGCGCGGGTCGGCTACGTGTACCGCGCCAGCACGCGTCTCCGCGCCGGTCCGCCGACCTCGCGCGGCGAGCGGCGTGAAGGTCGCGAGCCGCAGACGGCGCGCGGCAACCCGTCCGGCGCGACCGCGCGGTGCCGCGACGGGACCCTGTCGTACAGCGCCCACCGCCGCGGCACATGCTCGCATCATGGTGGCGTGGCGGTGTGGTTCTAAGTAGGTAGTCCTAAGTCCTGAGTCCTGAGTTACCGGACCGCTATCGTTTGTGCAGTTCAGCACTTAGGACTTAGGACTTGGGAGCGACAAAAATTTTTGGCACCGTCGTTGGCGCGGCGCGCGCGGGGCGATAGACTCATCCGCATCCAATCACCCCCACCGGACTGCGGATGGCGGACCGATACGACGTGATCGTGGCCGGGCTCGGCACGATGGGGAGCGCCTCGGCGTACCACCTGGCGGCGCGCGGGCGGCGCGTGCTGGGGCTGGACCGCTTCGTCCCGCCGCACCCGCACGGCTCGTCGCACGGCGACAGCCGCATCATCCGGGAGATGTACTTCGAGCACCCGCTGTACGTCCCGCTGGTGCAGCGCGCGTACGAGCTGTGGCGGGCGCTCGAGCGCGACGCCGCCACGCCGCTGATGACGCTGCACGGCGGCCTGATGATCGGCCCGCGCGACGGGATGCTGGTGGAGGGAACGCTCCGCAGCGCCGAGGAGCACGGGCTGCCGTACGAGCTGCTGTCGCCGCGCGAGGTGGCGGCGCGCTTCCCCGCGTTCGGGCTGGCGGACGGGCTGGTGGCGGTGTTCGATCCGCGCGCCGGATTCCTGCGCCCGGAGGCATGCGTCCGCGCGCACCTCGCGCTCGCCGCGCGCGCGGGCGCGGAGCTGCGCTTCGGCGAGCCCGCGCTGTCGTGGGAGCCGGACGGCGACGGCGTGGTCGTCCGCACGCCGCACGGCACCTACGCGGCCGACCAGCTGCTGCTGACTGCCGGCGCGTGGACGCCGGAGCTGCTGCGCGGGCTCGATCTCCCGCTCACGGTCGAGCGCCAGGTCGTCTTCTGGTTCGATCCACCCGCGGACGACGGGCGATACGATCCCGAGCGCTGCCCGATCTACGCGTGGGAGCACACGCCGGGGTACATCGGCTACGGCTTTCCACGGCTGGAGAAGGGCGTCAAGGCCGCGCTGATGCACCAGGGCGAGGCAGCCGCGCATCCCGACGACGTGCGGCGCGCGGTGGACGCGACGGAGGTCGAGCCGCTCCGCGACGCGCTCCGGCAGATGCTCCCCGGCGTCGCCGCCGCGCCGGCGACGGAGAGTATGGTGTGCCTGTTCACCAACACGCCCGACACGGACTTCGCCATCGGCTTCCACCCCGAGCATCCGCAAGTGCTCGTATCCAGCCCCTGCTCGGGTCACGGCTTCAAGTTCGCCTCCGCCATCGGCGAGCTGCACGCCGATCTGCTCACGGGCGAGACGCCGTGCATCGACCTCACCCCCTTCCGCCTCGACCGGTTTTGAGAATCAGAGGCGAGATCGAGCTTGTTCGGTGCACGGATGCCCGCCCCGCAGTCCCGAAGGGACTTTGTGCTGTTGTTGCCGCGAATTCATTCGCCCGTCCATCCTGGCTTCGATCCATAGATCGCACTCGGGGAGAGGACGGTAGCGAGCGATTGACACCCATCTCCCATTTGCATACCATTGATCCCGAACCTTTCACCAGCTGAAGAGCCACGATGGTAGAGATCCGCATGGGCGTCCTGAAGCGGCGTTTCCGCGACTCCGGTCGCGTGACCGCCTGCAGCGAGGCCGTGTCCTGAGCGGATGCTGTAGCCAGGCTCTTCCGAGCCGATAAAGCAACAGGCCGTGGGCGCGCTCTCGTGCGCGCCCACGGCCTTTTCGTTCGTCCGCAGGCCGCGGCGCGTGTGCAGGCACGCGCCGCGGCCTTTCCCGTTTCTCCGGACCTGAGATCAACCCATGACGACGAGCGTGAACCGATGGGCAGAAGAAAGAATCAGGCTCAGCCTGCAGGGAGCGATAGCTGGAACCCGGTTGCCGACTGGTACGCCGGCTGGGTGGGCGCGGAGGGAAGCGAGCACCACCGCCGCCTCGCGATCCCCGCGTTGATGGAGATGCTCCGCCCCGCGCCCGGCGAGCACGTGCTGGACGTCGGCTGCGGACCGGGGGTGCTGGCGCCGCACGTGGCCGGGGCGGGCGCGCTCTACACGGGCGTCGACGCCAGCCGCAAGCTCCTGGCGTTCGCGCGGCGGCACCATGGCGCCCACGGCCGCTTCGTCGCCGGCGACGCCACGCGGCTCCGCGAGCTCGCCGAGTTGGGCGAGGGCGCGTTCGACGCCGCCGTGTTCCTGCTGAGCATCCAGGACATCGACCCACTGGAAGACGCGCTTGCGTCGGCGGCGTGGGCGGTGCGCCCGGGCGGCCGCGTGGTGTTGCTGATGACGCACCCGTGCTTCCGCGTGCCGCGACAGAGCGGCTGGGGATGGGACCGCCAGCGCCGGCTCCGCTATCGCCGCGTCGACCGCTACCTGACGCGGCTGGCGGTGCCGATGAAGGGCTACGGCACCGCGCGGCGCGGCTTCACCCGCAGCTATCACCGTCCGCTGGGCGCGTACGTCAACGGCCTGTCCGCGTGCGGGCTGCTGGTCGACGAGGTGCGCGAGATCCCCACGCACAAGGCGCCCGAGCCCGGCCCGCAGGCGAAGGCCGAGCGGCTGGCGAACCGCGAGATCCCGCTCTTCCTCGGCCTCCGCGCAATCAAACCCTAGGGAGATGAAGGAGATGGAGACGACGAGCCCCCGGTGCGATCCGCGCCGGGGGCTCGCCAACGACATTCATGGTTGCGCCCACCCGTCCATCCCCCGAATTTGCCGCCCGTCGCGAACGATGCCGCCGCGGGAGTCCGCGAAGGCGGACTTCTTGAAGTTCCAGCCCGGGTTTCAACCCGGGGAACGCCGGCGGCCGCGCCGATACAGGTCTTCCGCGCGAATCCCGCCGGGGGAGTCCGCGAAGGCGGACTTCGGGCCGTTGTCGCCGCGAATTCATTCGCCCGGCCAACCCCGGCGATCGCACTGAATCTCCATCACCACCGGAGCACCCGCTTGCCAGACGAACGCACCGGAACCGTCGCCGTGCTCGGCGCGGGCACCATGGGCCACGGCATTGCGCAGGTCAGCGCGATGGCCGGATACCGCGTCACGCTGCACGACCCGCAGCCGGGCGCGGTGGAGCGCGGCCTGGGCCACGTCGCCGCGAACCTCGCGAAGGGGGTGGAGCGCGGGAAGGTGACCGAGGCCGACGCCGAGGCCTGCCGCGGCCGCCTGGCACCCGCCGCGTCGCTCGAGGACGCCGTGCGCGACGCGTGGCTGGTGATCGAAGCCGCGCCCGAGCAGATGGAGATCAAGGAGCGCATCTTCGCCGACGTGGCCCGCCACGCGCCCGCAGACGCCATCCTCGCCACCAACACCTCGTCGCTCTCCGTCACCCGCATCGCCGCGGCGGCGGGCGCGCCGGAGCGGGTGATCGGGCTGCACTTCTTCAACCCCGTGCACATCATGAAGCTGCTGGAGGTGGTGCGCGGGAGGGAGACGTCGCAGGCCACGCTCGACGCGTCGCTGGAGTACGCGCGCAGGATCGGCAAGGAGCCGATCGTGGTCACCGACACGCCGGGGTTCGCCAGCAGCCGCCTGGGCGTGGTCCTCGGCCTCGAGGCGATGCGGATGGTGGAGCAGGGCGTCGCCACCCCGCAGGACATCGACAAGGCGATGGAGCTGGGCTACAACCACCCGATGGGCCCGCTGAAGCTGACCGACCTCGTCGGCCTCGACGTGCGGCTGGGGATCGCCGAGTACCTGCACCGCGAGCTTGGCGGCGACCAGTACGCGCCCCCCGAGCTCCTCCGCCGCATGGTGGCCGAGGGGAAGCTGGGGAAGAAGAGCGGCGAAGGTTTCTACAAGTGGTGATCAGGGACGCAGGGAGATTCAGGTCTCCCGCGACACCGTCCAGGTGTCATCCTGAGGCCGCCGAGCACCCAACCCGCGTCCGCGATGCAGCTTGCGGCGGCCGAAGGATCTTGCCGCGGACGAGCGAGGCCGGCCTGGCTGCGCGAAGCCGGATCTCGCTCACGCCCGAGTAGATCCTTCGGTCGCGCCCGACATCGGCGCATGTCGCGAGGGAGGTGCAGCGCTCCCTCAGGATGACATCGCAGCGGGGAGCATGGTCCCGAACCGACTCAGCACCCAGCACTCAGCCCTCCTAGACTCCCGTGCCCGACTTCGAAACCATCCGCTTGGACCGCGACGGCGCCGTCGCCATCCTCACCGTCGACCGGCAGGAGAAGCGCAATGCGCTCAGCTCGCGAGTGCGCGCCGAGATCATCGCCACGCTCGACGCGTTGCGCGACGACGACGGCGCGCGCGTGCTGGTGATCACCGGCGCGGGCGACAAGGCGTTCATCGCCGGCGCCGACATCGCCGAGTTTGCCGAGCGCACGCCGCTGGAGCAGCGCGCCGCGATGGCCGGCCGCACCGTGTTCGCCGAGATCGCCGCCTGGCCGAAGCCGGTGATCGCCATGATCAACGGCTTCTGCCTGGGCGGCGGGTGCGAGCTGGCGCTGGCCTGCGACATCCGCGTCGCCGCCGACAGTGCGAAGCTCGGCCAGCCGGAGGTAAACCTGGGGATCATCCCCGGCGGCGGGGGCACGCAGCGGCTGCCGCGCATCGTGGGCACCGGCCAGGCGATGCGGCTGGTTCTCTCCGGCGAGCTCGTCGACGCCGCCGAGGCGCTCCGCATCGGCCTGGTCGACCTGGTCCATCCCGCCGCCGAATTGAGGGAGAAGACGCTGGAGCTCGCCCGGAAGATCGCGGAGAAGTCGCCCGTGGCGCTGCGCATGGCCAAGGCCGCCGTCCGCGCCGCCGGCGAGATGCCGCTGTCCGCCGGCGACGCGTACGAGACCGAGCTCTTCATCACCGCCTTCGCCAGCGACGACCGGCGCGAGGGCGTGGCCGCGTTCCTGGAGAAGCGCCCGCCGCGGTTCACGGGGAAATAGGGGCTGAACGGGGACTCAATCGGCGTGGAAAATGCGGACGCCCGCCCCGTCGGGCCACTCTCCATGCAACGAATGAGCGCAGACCAGACCCTCCTCTCCCCACCCCAACCGGCCGCGGGCGCGGCCGACGGCGCCGAGTGGGACCGGCGCCTCCACGAAGTGACGCAGCAGGCGGTCATCGTCACCGACCCCGACGGCACCATCCGCTCGTGGAACCGCTTCGCCGAAACGCTCTACGGCTGGGCGGCCGGCGAGGTGATGGGCCGCAACATCCTCGACGTGACTCCCACCAGCGCGTCGCGCGAGCAGGGCGCCGAGATCATGGAGCGGCTGCGCACGGGCGAGGCCTGGGCCGGCGACTTCACCGTCCGTCACCGCGACGGCACGCCGCTTATCGTCCACGTCACCGACACCCCGGTGTTCGACGAGCAGGGGCGGCTGAGCGGGATCGTCGGCGTGTCGTACGACGTGACCGTGCGCCGCCAGGCCGAGGAGGAGCTGCGGCGGCAGGCCGAGGACCTGGAGGACTTCTTCGAGAACGCCAGCATGGGGATCCACTGGGTGGGCCACGACGGCACCATCCTGCGCGCCAACCGGGTGGAGCTGGAGATGCTGGGCTACCCGGCCGGGGAGTACATCGGCCGCAGCATCACCGACTTCC
The DNA here is from genome assembly GCA_036377595.1 of Longimicrobium sp. Classification (NCBI taxonomy): domain Bacteria; kingdom Pseudomonadati; phylum Gemmatimonadota; class Longimicrobiia; order Longimicrobiales; family Longimicrobiaceae; genus Longimicrobium; species Longimicrobium sp. The sequence goes on from DASUYB010000144.1 coordinate 9,104, forward strand.
ACGTGGACCCGGAGGTGATCGAGGACATCCTGGCCCGCCTGATCCGCGGCGAGACGCTGCTGGACTACGAGGCGCGGCTGCGCTGCCGCGACGGCTCCGTCCGGCACGTGCTGATCAACTCCAACGCCCGCTTCCAGGACGGCCGCTTCCACCACACCCGTTGCCTCACCCGCGACGTCACCGAGCTGCACCGCGCCGAGCAGGAGATGCGGCGGCTGAAGGACCAGGCCGAGGCCGCCAGCCAGGCCAAGAGCGACTTCCTGGCCATGATGTCGCACGAGCTGAGGACGCCGCTGAACGCCATCATCGGCTACGGCGACCTCCTCCACGGCGAGGTCGTCGGCGAGCTGAACGAGCGGCAGCAGCACCACCTGGGGCGCATCATCTCCAGCGCAGGGTACCTGCTGGAGCTGATCGACCAGGTGCTGGCGCTCTCGCGCATCGAGGCAGGGCGCGAGGAGCTGGCGCCCGACAGCGTCGATCTCGCGCGGCTGGCGGACGACTGCGGCGCGATGGTGCTGCCGCTGGCCGAGCGGAAGGGGCTGGCGTTCGCCGTCTCCGTCGAACCCGACGCCGGCGTGCTGCTGACCGACGCCGTGAAGCTGCGCCAGATCCTGCTCAACCTCCTCTCCAACGCGGTGAAGTTCACCGAGCGCGGCGGCGTGGAGCTCCGCGTCTGGCGCGGCGACGGCGCGGTCTGCTTCGCGGTGAGCGACACGGGGCCGGGGATCGCCCCCGAGCACTGGGAATCGATCTTCGACCCCTTCACGCAGATCGACCAGTCGCGCACGCGGCGCGAGGGCGGCACCGGGCTGGGGCTCACCGTCAGCCGCCGCTACTCCGCGCTCCTGGGCGGCGACGTCACCGTGGAGAGCACCGTCGGCGAGGGGACGACCTTCACCCTCCGCATCCCCACCGCCGGCGACTGATGCGCGGCACTTGCGCCGACGCCCCGCCGCGCCGAGCTTTCCACCGCGGCGCCGCCATCATTCCCATCGACCGGACGCGCCGCGAGTCGTCCTCCCCTGCCCCACCCCCTCCCCGAAAGCCGACCCATGTCCGAAGCGCTGAAGGAATTCACCATCGACACGTTCAAGCCGCGCGTGGGCGAGCTGTTCCGCGTGATCGTCGACGAGAAGTGGGAGATGCAGACGCGCCTCTCCGACGTCGAAGTGTGGGGCCACGAGGAGGCGAAGTCGCGCCCGCGGCACCCGTTCTCCCTGATCTTCCACGCCGCCCCGAACGCCGTGATCCCGCAAGCCATCTACCGCGTGGAGAACGAGAACATGGACGCGGTCGAGCTCTTCCTGGTGCCCATCGGCCCCGACGCGCAGGGGATGCGCTACGAGGCCGTGTTCACCTGACCCCCTGACCGAAAGAAAAATCTCACGCAGAGCAGCGGAGGAAGCAGAGAACTCACCGCAGTTCCTCTGCTTCCTCCGTTGCTCTGCGTGACAATCCTTTCAGGATCTCGAGATGATGGAAGGAGGCCGGGCGGCGCTGGATGCGCCGTCCGGCCTCGTTCTTCACCTCGACCTTCCGGTGAGCCCGGCCGGAGCCGGGCTCACGGTGGGCATCACGACGTGGGGCAGGCCGCGCCGCCCACGAACCCGCCGCCGCCGGTAGACACGGTGTTGGCCGCGCTCCCGCTCGGCGTGCCGCCGTTGTTCCCCTGCACGAAGCTGACCACCGCGGCGTTGTTGTTGTTCGCGCCCGCGTACCCCGGCAGCCGCACCGTGGTCAGGAAGCGCTGCCGCAGGCGGAAGTCCGTGCCGCCGAAGGCGCCCGAGCCGGTGATCGAGTTCCCCGAGATCGCCGCGCACACCAGGTGCGCGTCGCCCGTGTTGGTCCCCGCGTTCACCATGACGCCGTTCATCGGGAAGCCCGACGTCCCCGGGTTCGACACCGTGTTGCCGGTGATGGTGGCGTTCACCGTGCCGCTGCCGCCCAGCGCCGCGTTCCCGGCGCTCACCTCGATGCCGAAGTTGTTGTACTGCCGGACCTGGTTCCCCGTGATCACCGCAGTGTGGGTGCCGCCGTCGATCGAGGTGACACTGATCCCCGACCCCTGCGCCGAGCCCGAGTTGGCCACCGCGACCGACCCGATCACGTTCGACGAGATGGTGCCCGTGAACGGACCCGCGCCGGCGCCCTTGCTGACCACCAGCGCGCTTCCCAGCGCGTCGCGGATGGAGTTGCCGTTGATGCTGTAGGTCAGCGACGTTCCCGCGCCCGACCCGGTGATCGTGATCCCGCCCGCGCCGCTGACGATGGACGGGTGCGCGTTGGTCAGCGTGTTCGTGTCGAACACCAGGTCCGACGTCGACGCGCCCGACAGCACCAGGTGGAACTGGTCGGCCGCCGACGCGGTGAAGGTGCTGTTCTGCACGGTGACGTTGACCACCGCGCCGCCGCTCCCCACGATCGACAGCCCGTCGTGGCCGGTGGCCGCGGCGTTCCCCGCGAAGGTGGCGTTGGTGAAGGTGATGCGGTTCAGCACCCCCGACGTGTTGTTCACGCGGAAGTTGTCCTCCACGCCGCCGCTCACCGCGGTGCCCGTCACCGACGCCGAGCCGGTCAGCCCGTCGAACGCCACCGCCGCCTCGTCGAGCGCGGGGCTGGTGCCGTTCACGCCGTTGACTACCGAGTTGTCCAGCGTGAAGCCCACCACGCTGGTGCCGCGGATGGCGTAGTTCGAGGCGTCGTTGATCTGCATCCAGCTCAGCGACACGCTGCGCGTGTTGTTGAGGTACACGCCGATCCCCGCGGTCGAGCCGTCGGCGCCCGTCATGTTCTGGATGGTGCCGCCCGAACCCGCCGAGCCGCTGCCGGTCACCTGGAAGCCGTTCACGGCGCCGGTGTTGTCCAGCACGATGCCGTTGGCGTCGTTCGCGGCCGACACGCTGCGGAAGGTAATCCCGCTGGCGCCGATCGTCGTGTTCGTCACGCGCACCGCCGTCCCCGCGCTGGCGGCCGCGGTGTTGTTGGCGCCGGTCACCGTCACCGTGCCGCCGCCGGTGGCGCTGAAGCCCGTCCCCGTGGTGGTGGAGATGGCCAGCCCGCCGCCGGCGAAGCTCACCGTCGCCCCCGTGTTGCTCGACAGGGTGACACCATTGTTCGCGCCGGTCGACAGCGACTTCGACGCGCCGGTGAAGGCGATGGTGCCGCCGAGGTTCCCCTGCACCAGGATCCCGCCGTTCGTGTCGGTGATGTCGCCCGACAGCGTCACCGAGCCGCCCGTGCGTCCAGTGATCGACACGGCGTTCGTCCCGCTCCCGCTCACGTTGCTGCCGACGCTCACTGTGCCGGCGCCGCCGGTGATCTCCACCCCCGCGCCGGCCGCGTTCGAGATCACGCCGCTCGTCGCGGTGATCGACCCGTCGACGCCGCTCAGCTTCAGCCCGGCGCCCGTGCTGCCGGAGGACGAGAGGGTCGTGAAGGAGGCGGTCGGCGTGCCGGTCGTGAGGTCCAGCGCGGCGCCGCCCGTCGACGCCACGTCCATCACCGACGCGGCGAACGTGCCGAAGCCGGTTCCCGAGATCCCCGCGCCGGCCGTGGAGTTCACGTTGAAGCCCTGCGCGGTGTTGTTCTGCGCCAGCTGCAGCGTGGCGCCCGTGGCCGACCGCGTCACCGTCGGCGCGCTCCCCGCCGCCAGCAGGGTGACCGTCTGCCCGTTCAGCATCACCGTCACGCTCGTGGAGATCCCCTGCCCGGTGAGCGTCTGGCCGTTCTTGAAGACGAAGCCGTCGGTGTACGCGCTCCCGTTGCCGTAGCGCAGGAACACCGTCTCACCCACCGCCGAGGCCGACTCGGCCGAGGAGAGCTGGGTGAAGGCCGAGGCGTCGCGCCCGTCGCCCGGAGCCGTGGCCGAGTTGTCGACGTACCACACGCGGTTGGGCACGTTCATCGTCACCGTGCCGTTGGCCGTCAGCGAGCCGTCGGTCACCGTGTACTGGAACGAGTCCGTCCCCGTGAACCCGGCGGCGCTCAGGTAGGTGAAGCTGCCGTCCGCGGCGATCGTCGCCGTCCCTCCGTTGACCGACGCCACGGTGCCGGGCACCGCCTGCAGACTGCCCGGCGACTCCGCGTCGGTGTCGTTGGCCAGCACGCCCGGCGCGGCCACGGGAACCGTCACGTTGCCGATCGCCTGGAAGGTGTCGGGGTTGGCCGTCGGCGGCGTGTTCGGCTGCACCACCACGAGCGTCGCCGTCCCCGAGGCGTAGCCGATGCTGGCGGTGATGGTCACCGTCCCCTGCGACACGCCGGTCGCCAGCCCGGTGTTGTCGACCGTGGCCACCGCGGTGTTCGAGCTGCTCCAGGTGGTGGCCGGGCAGGAGATGGAAACGCCGTGCAGGTCCAGGCACGAGGCGGTGAACTGCGTGCTCTCGCCCACGGCCACCGAGTCCAGGGCGGGCGTCACCACCACCTGCCCCACGATCCCCGTCTCGATGCGGAACTTGATGGGCAGCGTGCGGTCGTCGAGCAGCGCGATGAACTGCTGCGTGTCGACGTTCTTCAGGTCCTTGTTGGAGCCGACCACGTCGACGTCCGCGAACCCCAGCAGGAAGGTCCCCTGGTAGACGCTGATGCGGTAGTTCTTGTTGACGTCGAGGTTGTAGTTGCTGGTCTTCCAGTTCACCTGGTAGCTCTGCCCGCCCACGTCCACCTTCACCGAGTCGGAGCCGCTGGCGCCGTAGTAGAAGGTGGCGATGGTGGTGCTGCAGGTGGTGCCGCTCAGCTCGCAGATCTCCACGCGCGGCTGCAGCGCGGCGTCGAAGGTACCGCTGTACGAGGGCTGCGGCACCAGCGGCGGAAGGAAGTAGAAGCCGGGTACGACGCCGCTGTGCGCCGCGTCGGAGATGGTCTTGCTGGGCCCCTCGCCGGGGGCGGTGGGCGACCGCGAGTCCGCGGTGCAGGCCGCGACCGCGAGAACCGCCGCGATCGTGGCGGCGCGCTTCAGCCGTAGCATGGGTGGAGTCTCCTTCGACTGATGGGGACGTCGGGGCGGGGGAACGCCCCTGCCGTTCCGGGCGCCGGAAGCGGCGCGGCGGACGGCGGTGAATCCCGGTCGTGGCCGGGAATGTGTGACACTGCGGGAACCCTTCGGGGCCGCCGGGATCGGCGGCGGGGTTGGCCGGGAGTTCGACTGCCGGGGATGTGCTCCGCGCGGCGTGACGGAGGCAGGATGCAGACCGTCGCGCCGCCGTTTTTCCGGCTTCGCGCGATCTGACTCCACGACAACGCTTTGCACCCACCCCGTACACGGCGTGGACACTGTTTCCAGCGTCAGGAGCGGGACGCCGATGTCACGTAGTGTTGCACCACAGCCGCACTTCGTTACAAAACATCTGTCCTGCGGCCTGAATTACGCGGAACCTCGATCCGCGGGCAAGTCTGGAGCTCCAAGCCTCCAGTGGATAGATGCTCGGAGCCTCGTTTTCGTTTCACGAATCCGATCGCCGGGGAACGACGCGACGCGCGGTTCCAAGAGGCGGGTCGCGGAGCGGCCACGGGATGGGTGTCCTGCGGCCGCTCCGGTACGAACCTCCGCGTCAGGCCCGGCTCAGAACGGGCAGGTGCCGTTGAACCCGGCGCCGTCGGCCGAGTTGGTGGCCGAGGTCACCACCGGCGCCACCGCGTTGCGCGCCGTCACGAAGGCGTTCACCGCCGCCGTGTCGAACTCGCCGCCCGCGTACCCCGGCAGGAACACGTCCGCCGAGAAGCGCGCCCGCAGCCGGATGTCAGGCTGGCCGCCGCTCCCGGTGCCGTTCACCGTGTTCGGCTGCCCCGCGCTGGTCCCGCCCAGCGTCAGGCAGGTCTGCACGTTGTCGCCCGAGTTCGTCCCGTTCGCCAAGTGCACCGCGCTTCCCGGGAACGCACCCGACGTCTCCGTCGTCGACGGCTCGGTGATCAGGTTGTTCTGGATGGTCAGCTTGAATTGACCCTGACCGCCGTTGGCCACCGCGTTGTTCCCCGGCGACAGGAAGATCCCGTAGTTGCTCCACTGCCGGAGCGTGTTCCCGGTGATCGTCACCGTGTGCGTGCCACCGCCCACCTGGCCGATGTCGAACGCCGACCCCTGGGCCGAGCCCGAGTTGTTCACGCCCGTCACGCCCACCGTGTTCCCGGTGATCGACCCCGTCGCCGTGCCCGTCCCGCTGGTCTTCGTCACCACCAGCGCGGTCCCCAGCGCGTCGCGGAAGGTGTTGCTGCCGATCGCGTAGGTGAACGTCGGGCTTCCGCCCCCGCCCGCCGAGATCGTCACCCCGCCGCCGCCCGCCGCCACGTTCGAGTGGCTGTTGCTGAACGCGCTTCCGTTCAGCACCAGGTCGCCCACCGCCGTGCCGCCCAGGTCGTACTGGAACAGGTCGCCTCCGGCCGCCTGGAACACCGACGACTGCACCGTCGCGTTCACCGTGGCCGTGCCCAGGCCCTGCACGAACAGCGCGTCGTTCAGCAGCCGCGTCGTCGGGTTCCCCGCCTGCACCGCGAACGTGTCGCTGGTGAAGGTGATCCGGTTCAGCGTTCCCGTGGTGTTGCTCAGGCGGAAGTTGTCGCTCATCCCGCCGCTGAAGAAGCTGCCGGTCACGCTCGCGCTCCCCGTCACCGCGTCCAGGTTCACCGCCGACTCGTAGAACGGGCCGCTCAGGTTGTTCCCGTTCGCGCCGGTGAAGCGGACCTTGTTCAGCGTCAGCCCCACCACGCCGGTGCCGCGGAGCCCGTTGTTCCCGTGGTCGTTGATGGCCATGAACGCCAGCGACACGTTCTGCGCGCTCGACAGGTAGACCCCGTTCCCCGCGATCGCGCCGTCCGCCCCGCTCGTGTTCTGGATCGTCCCGCCCGAGCCGGCGGTGCCG
>DASUYB010000145.1 GCA_036377595.1 Longimicrobium sp.
CACCGGCACGTGAAAGAGCGCTCGACTCAGGCCGTTGTAGATGCCGGAGACGAACGCCTTCTCGTACTTCCCTTCCTTGAATCCCGTGACCATGTCCGCCGAATCGGCGAGGATCGGCGCGACGAGGCGCGGGATGTCTTCCGGCTTGAACTGAAGGTCAGCGGGATAGAACACGAGCACCGAACCCGACGAGTTCAGGTAGCCGGTGCGCAGCGCGTCCGCGATGCCGCGCTTCGCGCGGTGACGGACGGTGCGAAGGAAGGGATACTGTCCACGTAGGCGCTGCAGCACGGCCCACGTGTCGTCAGCCGAGCCGTCGTCGATGACGACGACTTCGTAGGAGGTCTCCGGATGCGAGGCGAACGCTTCCGCCGCGAGCTGCATGAACAGCGGAAGGTTCTCCGCCTCGTCCTTCGCCGGCACGAGCACCGACACCTCGGCGCGCCGCGGTTCGGCAAGCGGTGCATACGCCACGATTGCTTCGCGGCGCCCGGTCGTCATACGCGCTTGCGCATGCGTGCCGACAGCACGCCCAGCTGGTCGCGGTACTTGGCGACGGTGCGCCGTGCGATCTGCACGCCGCCTTCCTTCAGGATGTTGACGATCGCCTGGTCGGTGAGGGGATGCTTCGGGTCCTCATCGGCGACGAGCTTCTGGATCTGCGCCTTGATGCCCCGGGCGGACACGTCCTCGCCGGCGGTGGTGGAGAGGCCGGACGAGAAGAAGAACTTGAGCGGGAGCACGCCGCGCGGCGTCTGGACGAACTTCTCGGTCGTCACGCGGCTCACCGTGCTCTCGTGCATGTTGATCACCTCGGCCACCTCGCGCAGGGTGAGCGGCTTGAGGTATTGCACGCCTTTCTCGAAGAACTCGCGCTGCCGCTCGACGATGTAGTTCATCACCTTGAGCATCGTCTGCCGGCGCTGCTCGATCGCCTGGATCATCCAGTTGGCCGAGTTCAGCTTGTTGGAGATGAACTCCTTGTTCTCGCCCTGGAACTTCTTCTTGTCCTTGGCGATGTCGCGGTATGTCCGCGACAGCTTCAGCCGCGGCAGCGACGTGTCGTTGAGGAAGACCAGGTACTCGCCCTCGATCTTCTCCACGATCAGGTCGGGGATGATGTAGTTGTCGCCGTGGCTCGCGTACTTGAGGCCCGGCTTGGGGTCGAGCTTGGCCACCTCGTCGGCCGCGTCCTGCACGTCGCGCGGGGTGATCGACAGCTCCTTGCTGATCTCGCTCCAGCGGTGGTTGATCAGCTGGTCGAAGTACTGGTCGACGATGCGGTAGGCCAGCGACCCGGCCAGGCGCTCCTCGACCTCGGCGTGCGCCGGCTCGCCCTCGCCCGTCTCCTTCACCAGCTCCTGGACGACGGAGTCGCGCAGCTGCAGCAGGATGCACTCGCGCAGGTCGCGCGCGCCGATCCCCGGCGGGTCGAAGAGCTGGATCACCTGCAGCATCCGCTCGGCCTCTTCCACGCTGAACGGCGTCTCGCGGTCCCACCCGTCGGTGCCGTGCATGAAGTCGTTCAGCGACTGCACGATCTCGTCGAGCGGCGCCTCGAGGTATCCCTCGTCGTTGATGTTGCCGATGATCTCCTCGCCCAGCAGGAGCTCGCGGTCCGACAGGCGCAGGAGCGTGAGCTGGTCCTGCAGGTGATCGCCCAGCTCGGGGGTGTCCACCGACACGGGCTCGTAGTACTCGCGCTCCTCGTACTCCTCGCGGCGGCCGCCGGTCTCGAAGCCGTTCAGGAGGATCTCCTCCCAGTCGATCTCGTCGTCCTTCTCCTGCTCCTTCTCGTCCTTGGGCTGCTCCACCTGCTCCTCGACGTCGCCTTCCACCATCTCCAGGAAGGGGTTGTTCAGCAGCTCCTGCTTGAGGTGCTGCTGCAGATCCAGGAGCGGCATGTAGAGAAGATCCATCGCCTGGTACAGGCGAGGGTTGATCTTCATCTCCTGCTTGAGGGTTGTCCCCTGGTACAGGCCCGTCTTCATACCGCGTCTTCCGATTCAGGGTGATCGTACCGCTCGCGCATCCGGGCGGTCAGCGTGGGACCCAGGTAGATCTCCGCGACTTCGTCGTTCCAGACCAGCTCGCTGACCGTGCCGCTGACCCGCACGCGGCCCTCGTACATGATGTAGGCGCGATCGACGATGTCCAAGGTCTGCTCCACGTTGTGGTCGGAGATCAGCACTCCGATCCCGCGGCGGCGCAGGTCGCTCACGATCTGCTGGATGTCGTGCACGGCGATGGGGTCCACGCCGGCGAAAGGCTCGTCCAGCAGCATGAACTTGGGCTGCGAGACCAGCGCGCGGGTGATCTCCAGCCGCCGCCGCTCGCCGCCCGAGAGCGCGTACGCCTTCGTCTTGCGGAGATGCTTGATCCCCAGCTCGTCGAGCAGCTCCTCGAGCCGCCGCTTTCGCTCGGCCTTGGTCAGCTTCATCATCTGCAGGATGGCCATCACGTTCTCCTCCACCGTCAGCCGGCGGAAGATGGACGGCTCCTGCGCCAGGTACCCGATCCCCGCGCGCGCCCGGCGGTACATCGGCACCCCGGTCAGCTCGCGCTGGCCGATGTACACCTTGCCGCGGTCGGGGCGGATCAGGCCGACGATCATGTAGAAGCTGGTGGTCTTCCCAGCCCCGTTCGGCCCCAGCAGCCCCACGATCTCGCCCTGCGCCACGTGGACGTCCACGTCGTTGACCACCTTGCGGCCGCGGTAGGTCTTCACCAGCCCCTTGGCGGAGAGCGTCAGCCCGCCGGGGACGAGCATCGAGCGCCGCCGCTCGGGGTGCAGCACCTCCAAGTCGTGCTCCGACAGGGCGATGTCGGCGACGTCACCCTCCGCCTCCGCGGCGGCGACGGCGGCGCCGCCGTCGTGCCGGCTTCCGTGTGTCTCGTGCAGAATGGCCCGTATCCTCGTGTCGATGTGCTGCAGCATCTCCCCGGTCCCGGCGCCCTGCACCTCGCCCAGCGCCCAGGCGGGGAGGCGGACGAAGGCCCAGGGCGCGCCGCCGTTGGGCGACACGGGCTCGGCGTCGCCGTCGACCAGGAACTCGGCCACGCCGGCGGCGGAGAGCTGGCGGATCACCTGCTCGTCCAGGTAGCGCACCGTCTCGGGCGCGGGGAAGTTCTCCGGCGCCTGCCCGTCCCCAGCATACCAACGGTGGTACTCCTCGCGCACGCGGGTCAGCCAGCGGGCGCGGTCCACCGGGTGCGCGCCGTCGTCGGCCTCGATCAGCGCCCGCAGCGCGATCAGCGCCGAGAGCCCGCCCGCGCCGGTGGCGCTGACGATCCGTTCCAGCCTGGGCTCCGTCAAGGCGCGCCTCCCGCGGTCCCGTAACCCCGTCCGACCGTCGACGACGCCTGCGGCGTGGTGGGCGCCGGCGCCGGCGGAGGCGCGGGGGGATTGGCCGGAGGGCGGCTGTTCGGCGCCGTCCCCGAGCGCGGCCCGCTCCCCGTCGTCGTCGCGGGGCGCGACTGCGTCTGCGTCTGTCCCGGGCGCGCGGCTCCGCCCGGCGGCGCCTGCGCGCCCGGCCTCGCCGCGCGCGCGGTGTCGTTGGAGGCCGTGCGCGTCTCGGGGTCGAGGTAGACGCCCTGCTTCAGCCCGCGCACGTGGGCCACGTCGACCTCGCCCTCCTTGAAGGTCAGGTCGATGCGGTCGCCGATCAGGTAGTTCAGCGCCTGCTTCTGCCCCGGCTGCAGCGGGTGCGCGGAGTCGGGCTTCATCCGGTAGAGCGAGCGCGCGTCGCCGATGGCCAGCAGCCGCTCGATCTCCGTCTTCGTCGTATCCCCCCGCGCCGTGTCCGGCCGCGCGGGACGGCCGGCGAGGCGGACGCTGTCTCCCCGCGCGCTGCGGCCGCGCGCGCTGTCCGGGCGGACGGAGTCGGTCTTGAAGAAGGCGAAGATGGTGTCGGCCGTGAGGACGTCCTTCTCCGACAGCTCCTCGGGCGGCACCGTCATCGGCCGCGCGGGCGCCGTGGTGGCGATCGCCCCGCTGTCCGCCACCACGCTGCGCACGGGGATGGTGTCCCAGCTCTCCCCCCGCGCCTTCCCCACCGCGTTCACCTGGCGCAGCCGCTGGTCGGGGAGGATGGCCTCGATCGAATCCGCCTCGATGCGGAAGCCCTTGGCCACGGCGATGGAGCGGCCGGTCGTCGTCGATCCCGGCACCTGGCCGCCGGTCATGCGCTGCAGCAGGTCGCGCTCGAAGAACATGCGCAGCAGCGGCCCGGTCACCGTCAGCCGCTCGCTCTCCAGCCGTGCGTTGTTCTGCGCGACGACGCGGGAGACCGAGCCGTTCTGCAGGTCGCTGGTGATCAGGTCGCCGGAGAGGTGGTACTTCTCGTTGTCGACCTTGGCCTGACGGCGCAGCTCCACGTGGTCGGCCACCTGGTCGTAGTACGCCTCCTCGGCGGTCGAGCGGGTGCCGTTGTCGTTGATCACCACGTTCCCGGTCGCCGTCATGTACCGGTCGCCGACGGAGGTCACGCGGTCGGCGTCGATCTCCATCGGGTTGCGGCGATTGCTGCCGCCGCCGCTGTTCTTGGGGACGACGGTGACGTGCGGGCGCTGCGTCGCGGTCGTCTGCGACTCGGGGCGGCCCTGCATGGCGCGGAAGTACTCCAGCTCGGGCCCGCGCAGCGTGCTTCCCTTCTGCTTGTCGGTGAAGACCACGTTTCCCGTGGCGTACAGCCGCCCCGTCTGCGAGTTGTAGGTCGCGTTCTCGGAGGTCAGCGAGCGCGTGGGGTCCTGGAAGTCGACCTGGCGGAAGAGCTGCACCTCGTTCTGCGCCGAGTAGATCACCGCGCTGTCGGCGCGCAGCTCCTCGCCGTTGCTGCAGCGCACCAGCAGCGGCCCCTGCGCGCTGATCACGCGGTTGCGCGGGTCGCCCACCGCCGTCCAGTTGCCGCGCTGGGACACCAGCTCGCAGGTGTTCTGCGCGGCGGCGGCCGTGGCCACCGTCGGCAGGAGCAGGGCGAGGGAGAGGAGGAGGCGCCTCATCAGAAGGTCAGCCCTCCGCTTCCCACCTTCACCCCCGTGGCCCGGCTGTTCTTCCCCTGCACGTTGGTGAAGGCCGAGTTCGAGGTGAAGCCGTCGGAGATGAGCGTCTGCCCGTTCTCCTCGATGGTGGTCAGCTTCTCGCTCCACACGCGGTCGGCGCGCTGGTCCCAGTGCAGCTCCTCGCTCTTGATGGTGCGCATCCCCTTGTCGCCCTGGGTGATCAGCACCACGTCGTCGCGCGCCGTCATCATCCCGTTCGACTGGTCGTACTCGCCCGTCTTCGAGGTCAGCTTGCTGGGCGCGCGGCCGGGCTCGAAGAAGGTCAGCCGCACGCGCCGCAGCTGCGAGCGCGTCTCGCCCTCGGGGGTGATGGCGGTGTCGGCGTCGAGGTCGGCCTTCAGCCGCCCCTCCTCGCTGATCTTCAGGTTCATCCCCACCGTCACCTGGTTGCTGTTGGCGTCGAGCGCCACGGCCGGCCCCGACGGCGCGCCGCCGCACGCGGCGAGGGCCACGAGGCCGAGCATCGGCAGCCAGCGAACGGATCGGGAGATACGCATCTGCTTCGGGTTCATGGAGATCACACCGCCCCCGCGCGCATCAGGTCGTGCAGGTGCACCATCCCCACCACGCGACGGGTTTCGTCGAGCACCGGCAGCGCCATCACCCCGTGCCGCTCCATCACGCCCACGGCTGACGCGGCCAGCTGGTCGGGTTCGGCGGTGCGGGGCTGCCGGGTCATGATCCCGGATACGGCGATCGTAAAAAACTGTTCCTCGCGCTCCATCAGCCGCGTCAGGTCGCCGCTGGTGACCACGCCGAGGAGCTTCCCCTCCCCGTCCACGACGGCGACGGTGCCGCGGCGCTCGGCCAGGAGGACCACCGCTTCCCGCATCGTCGCCGCGGGTCCGAGGAGCGGGAGATCCTTCGTCACCATCACATCGGCGACGCGGAGGATGAGCCGCCGGCCGAGCGAGCCGCCCGGGTGCAGCCGGGCGAAGTCGTCGCGCCCGAAGCCGCGGCGCAGCAGCAGGGCGACCGCGAGCGCATCGCCCATCGCCAGCGCGGCCGTCGTCGACGATGTGGGGGCGAGATCGTGCGGGCAGGCCTCCTCGGCCACCGAGCAGTCGAGCACGAACTCCGACTGCCGCTCCAGCGACGAATCGCGTCGCCCCGTCATCGCGACGAGACGCACGCCCATCCGGCCGAGGTGCTCCACCAGCCCGCGCAGCTCCTCGCTCTCGCCGCTGCGGGAGAGGAGGATGGCCACGTCGCCCGTTCCCACGATCCCCAGGTCGCCGTGCAGCGCCTCCACCGGGTGGAGGAAGGTCGCCGGCGTGCCGGTGGACGTCAGCGTCGCCGCGATCTTGCGGGCGATGATCCCGCTCTTCCCCACGCCGGAGACGATCACGCGGCCGTCGGCGTCGAGGATAGCCTCCACCGCGCCGGCGAAGTCGTCGCCGATGCGCGCCTCGAGCGCGGCCACGGCGGCGGCTTCCTGGCGGATCACGCGGCGGGCGCGCTCCAGCGTCTCCTCCAGCGACAGCGCCACCATCCCCTCGGGCGCGGCGAGCGTCTCCACGCTCATCCGGCCCTCCGCGCGACGGCGGCCTCGCGGTCGCGCACGTAGGCCTCCACCCGCTCGGCCCACTCTCCGCGCGCGCCCAGCAGCGCCTCGGCGAACTCGCGCACCGCGCCGCGCCCGCCCTCGCGCTCCGCGGCCCAGGCGGCGCACGCCCGCGCATCCGCCGTCGCGTTGCCGACCACGGCGGGGAAGCCGACGCGGCGGAGGATGGGAAGGTCGGGGAGGTCGTCGCCCACGAACGCGGTCTCCTCCCAGCCGATCCCCAGCCGCTCCAGCATCGCCTCGATGGTCTGCAGCTTGGCCGCCGTGCGGTCCTGGTGCACTTCGTCGATCTCCAGCTCCTCGGCGCGGATGCGCACGGCGTGCGATTCGCGGCCGGTGACGATGGCCACGTGGAGGCCGGCTTCCTTCATCAGCCGGATCCCCAGCCCGTCCTGGATGTCGAAGCGCTTCAGCTCCACGGGTTCCCCGCTCTCGGTGGCGCCGAGGTAGATGCCGCCGTCGGTCATCACCCCGTCCACGTCCAGGATCACCAGCCGGATGCGCCGCGCCAGCGCCGGATCGATGCGCTCAGCCACGCGGCGCCGCCTCCCAGTCGAGCACGCGCGCGGCGGCGCGGATCTCCAGCACCTGCTCCAGCAGCGGGCGAAGGCGGGCCAGCGGGAGCATGTTGGTGGTGTCGCTCAGCCCCTTCGCGGGGTCGGGATGCGTCTCCAGGAAGAGCGCGTCCGCGCCCGCCGCCACCGCCGCCCGCACCAGCGCGGGGATGTGCCGCGGCTCGCCGCCGCTGACGCCCGCGCCCTCGCCGGGGCGCTGCACCGAGTGGGTGCCGTCGAACACCGCCGGCGCGCCCGTGGCCTCGCGCATCAGCGCGAACGAGCGCATGTCGACGACGAGGTTGCCGTAGCCGAAGAAGGTGCCGCGCTCCGTCACCGCCACGCCGGGCGCGCCCGCGCCGCGCACCTTGGCCGCGGCGCCCTTCATCTCCGCGGGCCCCATCCACTGCCCCTTCTTCACGTTCACCGGCTTCCCCGTCGCCCCGGCGGCGACGAGCAGGTCCGTCTGCCGGCAGAGGAAGGCGGGGATCTGCAGCGCGTCCACCACGTCGGCGACGGGTCCACACTGCTCGGGGAGATGGACGTCGGTGATCAGCGGCAGCCCCGTCTCCGCGCGCACCTTCGCCAGCTTCTCCAGCCCCTCGTCCACCCCCGGCCCGCGGGGAGAGCCGGGGGACGAGCGGTTGGCCTTGTCGAAGCTGGCCTTGAACACGATCGGCACCCCCAGGTCGTCCGCGATCCGCGCCAGCGCCTCGCCCACGCAGACGTTCAGCGCGTCGCTCTCCAGCACGCACGGCCCCGCGATCACCCAGAACGGCGCGCCCAGGCGGAAGAGCGCCCGAATGTCATTCGTCGGTCTCGCTTGTACCGCCTGCGCGTGGGTAGAAACGACACTCATCCAGCAGCTCCAAGCACGGCGCGGATATCGTCTCGAATCTGTGCCAACGCCCCACCCACCCGTTCGTCTTCTTGCACAGCGGAACGAATTCGCTGGTGCTCACTATCCCGCAGGTCTCCCGCACGCCGGAGCATCACCTTGGCGTGCTCGTTGAGGAGTTCCACGTCCCTTTGGACAAAACTCACATCATCGCCGCGGATGAGTGCCTGATATCTACGAGCGATGTCGCCCAATGCCTTCCCTTCGCTCTCGAGGAAACGAGTCATCGACTCAGCGTATTCCTCCAGTAAACCGTACCGGATCACGGCCTCTGTCATATCACCGGCTCCGGTCCGTATCGGGGAACGCATCTCAATCTCCCGCCAGCGCGGCGATGCCCGTCCGCTCGCGCGCTTCCGCCGGCTTCTCGGCCGACGCGGCGACGGGCCCGCGGCGCTTCACCGCCGCCTCGACGAACGAGGCGAAGAGCGGGTGCGGGTGGTCGGGGCGGCTCTTGAGCTCGGGGTGCGCCTGGGTCGCCACGAACCACGCGTGGTCGGGGATCTCGATCATCTCCACCAGGTTCCCGTCCGGCGACACGCCGCTGATGCGGAGGCCCTGCTCCTCAAGCGTCTCGCGGTAGGCGTTGTTCACCTCGTAGCGGTGGCGGTGGCGCTCGCTGATCTCCTGCGCGCCGTAGATCTCCGCGCTGCGCGAGCCGGACTTGAGCCGCGCCGTCATCGCCCCCAGCCGCTGCGTGCCGCCGAGATCCGTCACCTGCCGCTGGCTGTCCATCAGGCAGATCACCGGGTCGCTCGTCTTCGCGTCCCACTCGGCCGAGTGCGCGCCCTCGATGCCGCAGACGGTGCGCGAGAACTCGATCACCGCCGTCTGCAGCCCCAGGCAGATGCCGAAGAAGGGGAGCCCGTTCTCGCGCGCCCAGCGGATGGCCGCCAGCATCCCCTCCACCCCGCGCACCCCGAACCCGCCGGGGATCAGCAGCCCGTGGTAGGCGCGCAGCTTGTCGGCGCTCTGGCCGTTCTCGAAGTCCTCCGAACTGAGCCAGTCGATCCGCACCTTCACGTCGTTGGCGATCCCGCCGTGGATCAGCGCCTCCTGCACCGACTTGTAGCTGTCGACCAGCGAGACGTACTTGCCGACCACCGCGATGCGCACCTCGCCGTTGCGCGGCGTCTTCACCCGGTCGACCAGGCGGCGCCACTCGAGCAGCTCGGGGCGCTCCGTGTCCAGCCCCAGCTTCTGGCACACCAGCTCGTCCAGCCGCTGGCGCGCGTACTCCAGCGGAACCTCGTAGATGGTCTCCACGTCGCGCGCCTCGATCACCGCGTGCACGTCGACGTTGCAGAAGAGCGCGATCTTGCGCTTCATCTCGGAGCTGATCTGGTGCTCGGCGCGGCAGATCAGCACGTCGGGCTGGATCCCGATCTCCATCAGCTCGCGCACCGAGTGCTGCGTGGGCTTGGTCTTCAGCTCGCCCGCGGCGGCGATGTAGGGGATCAGCGTGAGATGGACGAAGAGCGTGTGCTCGCGCCCCACCTCCTGCCGGTACTGGCGGATGGCCTCGAGGAACGGCAGCGACTCGATGTCGCCCACCGTGCCGCCGATCTCGGTGATCACCACGTCGTGGTTGGGCGCCAGCCGGCGGATGGCGTCCTTGATGGCGTTGGTGATGTGGGGGATGACCTGCACGGTGGCGCCCAGGTACTCGCCGCGCCGCTCGGCGTTGATCACGTCCTGGTAGATGCGCCCCGTGGTGATGGAGTTCAGCCGCGTCATCGACTCGCCCACGAAGCGCTCGTAGTGGCCGAGGTCGAGGTCCGTCTCCGCCCCGTCGTCGGTGACGAACACCTCGCCGTGCTGGAAGGGCGAGAGGGTGCCGGGATCGACGTTGATGTAGGGGTCGAACTTCTGGATGGTCACGCGCAGCCCCCGCTCGGCCAGCAGCCGGCCGATGGACGCCGCGGCGATCCCCTTCCCCAGTGACGAAACCACGCCGCCGGTGACGAAGATGTACTTGGTGGGTGCGGTGTTCAGGGCGGTCATGCTCGCTCCAGGGCGTGGGGGGCCATGGTCTCCAGGATGATGCGCTCGGCGCGCGCCGCGTCGGCCGGGGTGTCGACCCCGCCCTCCGCCGGCTCGCCCACGGCGATGCCGATGCGGACGCCCGCGGCCAGGGGGCGCAGCTGCTCCAGCTTCTCAATCCGCTCCAGCGGCGACTCGGGGAGCGACACCCAGCGCAGCAGCGCGGTGCGCGTGTAGGCGTAGATGCCCACGTGGCGCAGGTACGCGCCCGACGCGAAGTCCGGCGCCGCGTCGCGGGGATGCGGGACGGGCGCGCGGGTGAAGAAGAGCGCGCGGCCATCGTCGCCGCGCACCGCCTTCACCACCGCCGGGTCCCGCCACTCGTCCGCGGACGCGATCGGCGTCGCCACCGTGCCCGCGTCCCATCCCCCCTCGCGGACGAGGGAGATGGCCATCTCCAGGTGGTCCGTGCGCACGAACGGCTCGTCGCCCTGCACGTTGACGATCGCCTCGAACCCCCGCCACTCGGGCCGCCGCGCGACCTCCGCGACGCGGTCGGTCCCCGACGGGTGGTCGGCGCGCGTGAGGGCGACGGACGCGCCGAATGCCCGGGCGGCCGACTCGACCTCCGGACTGTCCGTGGCGATCACGATTTCGTCGAAAACACCGCTCTCCACGGCGCGGCGCCAGACCCACTCGATGAGCGGCCTGCCGGCGATGGGGTGCAGCGGTTTGCGGGGGAGACGGACCGACGCGAGGCGGGCCGGGATCACGCCGAGGACTCCGGGAGTCATCGGCTTGCCGGCCCCTGTGGGGCGGTGAGAGCGCGGCGGGCGATTGCAATAATCACGCCATCCAACCTAACTCGCGCTCGTCCGATTGTCAAAGCACGGATTTTCGTCCTCATCCGCCGCTCATCCGCGGCGGCTCCGATCCGCCGCTGGCGCGTTCGGCGCGGGCCGTCCGCGGACCCGGATCACGATCCCATTCCCGGGCAAACGGGACGCCGCCGACGCGACCGAACGCGGCCGCGGCGCATCCGATCGCGCCGGAACGCGTACACCGTCCGACCCGCCGCGATCACGACGAAGCGGGCGTGAGGAGACGGCGTAGCAGAAATGCTTCGTCCGAAACGCAGCCGCCGGATTCCGTCCTGCACAGGCGGAGACGCGGTGCAGATCTCCCAAGTATCACCACTGCAACGGGTTGGAAGAAGATGGAATCGATGGCGCCGTCGCGTTGTCCAATCTCCCGTCCATGCTTTGTAGCGCGTGTACCACGCGAACTGTTGTGCGAAGCTGTAGCAGGGGTTATCATACCGCACCCCCCCGTGACGAGCTCTGTCACACCCCTGCACCAGACACGCACGACCGCCTCCACGGACCCTTCGCCGGGTCCGCGCTTCGTTCGCGCGCGTCCGACGATCCACCCTGCTCCGGCCCGGGTATCCACCCGGAGCCCCTGACCCGAACAACATCCGGACTCCGCCCCGCCCGCACATGCCCAGGACCCTGCGTTCCACCGCCCTTGCCGCCGCGCTGGTGCTCGGCGGCACCGTCTCGCTGCACGCCCAGGCCGACAGCGCGCTGTACGTGTCGAGCGGCGGCACCCAGCTCTTCCGCGTGAACGTTGACGCCGGCCTGGTGGCCAACGGCACCTCCGGCACGGGCAGCATTCCCGCGACGGGCGCCGGCGTGCGCATGATGTGGTTCCCCAACAAGTACGCCTTTCGTGCCGGATCGGTGTCCAGCTTCGGCGCCACCTACTGGGACCTGGGCAGCGTCGGGACCGGCTCGGCCGCGTTCGGCGAGAACACGCGCGCCAGCGGCGCCGGCTCGTTCGCCGCCGGCCTGGCCACCACCGCGAGCGGCGCCCAGTCGGCGGCCCTGGGGAACAACTCCACCGCCAGCGGCGACCGGTCGTTCGCCGTGGTCGCCGCCACCGCGTCGGGAGCGGGCGCCGTGGCCCTTGGCGACGGCGCGCAGGCCACCGGCGACGAGTCCGCCGCCATCGGCCAGAGCTCCATCGCCGGCGGGCTGGGCGCGACGGTGATCGGCCCCAGCATCGCCAACGGCAGCTACGCCGTGGCCATGGGGCTGCAGAACAGCGCCAGCGGCAACTTCTCCATCGCCATCGGCAAGAACGCGCGCACCGCCAACCGGCAGGGCTCCGTCGTGCTGGGCGACGGCTGCGCCGGCTTCTCGTCGGACTCGGTCTACGCCACGGCCAACAACCAGTTCGTCGCGCGCGGTTGCGGCGGGATCAGGTTCTTCACCTCGCAGAACCTGTCGTCGGGCGTGGAGGTGGCGGCCGGCGGCGGCTCGTGGAGCAGCATCTCGGACCGCAACCGCAAGGAGAACTTCCTGGGGGTGGACGGCGAGGAGCTGCTGGCGCGGCTGCGGAACGTGCCCGTGAGCACCTGGAACTACAAGACGCAGGACCGCTCGATCCGCCACATGGGCCCGATGGCGCAGGACCTGTTCGCCGCCTTCGGCCTGGGCGAGAGCAACCTGATGATCAACTCGGTCGACATCGACGGGGTGAACCTGGCCGGCGTGCAGGCGGTGGCCGCCCGCACCGACGCGCTGCGCGCCCAGGTGCACACGCTGACGGAAGAGAACACCGAGCTGCGCGGACGCGTGACCGACCTCGAGGCACGGCTGCAGCGCCTGGAGGCGCTGGTCGCCGCGCAGGCGAAGCCCTGATCCGAACCGGCGCCCCGGCCCCGCGCGACAGAGCCGGGGCGCCCGCAGCACCTTCGTGCGTCCCCTCGCGGGCCGCTCAACCCGCAACGACCCGACCCATCCCATCATGCATTACCGGCAACTGATCGCCCGCGCCGGGTGCGGCGCCGCGCTGGTGCTGCTGGCCGCCTGCAGCGACCAGACGACCCTTCCGCCCGCGGTGGCGCCGGCGGGGACGATGGCGCAGATGCGGTGCACCGTGGACGTGCCGTCGGCCACCCTGGCGTGCGCCGCGGTGAAGCCCGCGGGCCCGGCCGGCGTGAACGCCGACCGCATCATCGGCAACCAGGATGTCTACGTGAAGCTGTCGAGCTCGGGAACGAGCTGGGACTCGGATACCGAGATCCTGCAGAGCAACGTGACGGTGCAGAACCTCGGGCAGCAGTCGATGGGTACCGCCAACGGCAGCGCCGTCACCGGCGTGAAGGTGTTCTTCAACTCCGGCCCCACGGTCACCGCGGGGTCGGGGTCGGTGACGCTGGCCAACGCCGACGGGATGGACACCTTCCTGTCGTCGAACCAGTCGTACTTCCTGTACAACGAGATCCTGGCGCCCTACCAGATCTCCACCGCGCGCAACTGGCAGTTCAACGTCCCCTCCACCGTCACCTCCTTCTCCTTCACCGTCTACGTGTGGACGCAGATGGTGAACGAGGCGCTGCCGATCGTCGACAAGGTGTGGACGGGCGCGGTCAGCACGGCGTGGGAGACGGCCGGCAACTGGCAGGGCGGCGTGGTGCCGGATTCGACCAGCGTCGTCGCCATCCCACCCGACTCGCTCCTTTCCGGCGCGCACAACCAGCCGGTGCTGACCGCCGACGCCGACGTGGCGCACCTGCGCGTGGGCTACGGCAGCTCGCTGGGGCTGGCCGGCCACCAGATGCGCGTCCGGGGCAACGTCGACGCGGTGGGTACCATCTCCGGCGGCAACGTGTGGAACAGCGGCACCGGCACGCTGCTGCGCGGCAACGTGGGCGCGCTGCAGGTGTCCGGCGGCGCGAAGATGCAGGGCGCGGTGAAGGCGTCGGCCGCGGTGTCGGTCAGCGGCTCGCTGAACACCGCCGGCCAGACGCTCACCATCTCCATCCCCTGAGCGACGCCGGGTGATGGATCTCCGCCGCTCCGGGTGATCCCCGGGGCGGCGCGCGCTCCGGCCGGCCGGAGCAACGAACCCGCCTCGTGAGGGCGGACGCATGATCGGAAACCCCTGAATCACCGCCTGACGATGAAGCTCCTGTTCCGCGCCATCCTCCCCGCCCTGCTCTGCGCGGCCGCCGTTCCCGCGGCGGCCCGGGCGCAGGTGGTTCCCGATTCCGTCGTCGCCGTCACCAAGAACGGCGAGACGCTCCTCCGGGTGAACGTCGACGGCCGCGTGGGGATCGGCACCAGCACGCCCGACCGCAAACTGACGGTGAACGGCAGCGTCGGCGCCGACAGCGTCGTGGCCGCCTCGGGCTTCAAGTTTCCCGACGGTACGGTGCAGACCACCGCCGCCGTCGCCGCCAGCGGCACCAGCAGCAACGTCCCCAACACGCTGGTCAAGCGCGACAGCACCGGGAGCTTCGCCGCGGGGAAGGCGACGCTCGACAGCCTGGCCGTCGCCGGGCGCAGCGCGCTGGGCGCCACGAGCACGGGGCGGCTGAGCGCCTCCGACACCGTCTCCACCTCCGTCGGCATCAAGTTCGGCGACGGCTCGGTGCAGACCACGGCGGCGACCTCCGCGACGGGGACGAGCGCCAACACGCCGAACACGCTCGTACAGCGCGACGCCAACGGGAGCTTCGCGGCCGGGAAGGCCACGCTCGACAGCCTGGCCGTGGCGGGGAGGACGACGCTGGGGAGCGGCGACGTGATCGTCGAGCGCGTGAGCAGCCTCGCGAACGACGCGGACTCGATCCTCACCGTCCGCAACGGCAGCAACCGCTTCCGCGTGACGCGCAACGCCGGCGTGCTGGCGGTCGGCACCTTCGACAGCGGCTCCTCCAACTCCGTGCCCATCGAGGGCGCGGGGACGCGGATGATGTGGTATCCGGGGAAGGCGGCGTTCCGCGCGGGGGCCATCAACGGCACGCAGTGGGACGACGCCAACATCGGCAGCTATTCCGTGGCGATGGGCACGGACGTCCGCGCGCTGGGCGACTACGCGTTCGCGGGAGGTGCCCGGGCCGTGGCGGCCAACAGCGGCACCTTCGCCTTCGGCGAGGACGTGACCGCCACCGGCGCCAACTCGGTGGTGATGGGCTACAAGGCCAGCAGCAGCACGGGCGCCGGAAGCCCGCGCCTGGGCACCTTCGTGTTCGGCGACCGCTCCACCAGCGCCACCGGCGACACCGTCCACCCCACCATCACCAACTCGGCCACCTGGCGCGTGGCGAACGGCTTCTACATCTACACCGCGTCGAACCTGGCCAGCGGGGTGAGCTTCCAGTCGGGGAGCAGCACCACCAGCCCCTGGTGCTCGATCGCCAACGCGATGATCAGCGCCAGCAACTGCGCCTACCTGTCGAGCGGCGGGACGTGGACCAACAGCTCGGACGTGAACCGCAAGCACGGCTTCGCCGCGGTGTCGGGCGAGGACGTGCTGGCGCGGCTGCGGTCGGTGCCCATCTCCACCTGGACGTACAACGGCGAGGCAGACCGGGTGCGGCACCTGGGGCCGATGGCGCAGGACTTCCACGCCGCGTTCGGGCTGGGCGGCTCGGACGACACGCACATCGCCACCGTGGACGCCGACGGCGTGGCGCTGGCGGCGGCGCAGGCGCTGGACGCGCGCACCACCGGGCAGGCGTGGACGATCGCCCGGCAGCAGGAGACGATCGCCGCGCAGCAGCGGACCATCGACGCGCAGGGACGCGAGCTGGCCGAGCTGCGCGCGCGGCTGGACCGGCTCGAGGCCGCGGTGACGGCTGCCGCGCCGAAG
This sequence comes from Longimicrobium sp., assembly GCA_036377595.1. Classification (NCBI taxonomy): domain Bacteria; kingdom Pseudomonadati; phylum Gemmatimonadota; class Longimicrobiia; order Longimicrobiales; family Longimicrobiaceae; genus Longimicrobium; species Longimicrobium sp. The sequence goes on from DASUYB010000145.1 coordinate 15,725, forward strand.
CCCTGAGATCTCCGGCCCGCCGCGCACGCACCTCGCGCGGCGGGCCGCTCCACTCGCTCCATCTTCACACCCCGGGCGCGGGTGCTGGCGCCCTCCATCAAAACCGGTTCGGTCCCCATGCATCGCATCCTGACCCGCAGCATTCCGATGGCCGCGGCGGCACTGGTCGCCGCGCTCCCCGCCGCGGCGCAGGTCGCCGACTCGGCGTTCGCCGTCAACTACTCCGGCAGCAGCCTGATGCGCGTGAACGTCGACGGGGGCGCTTCGTGGAGGGGGACCTACGACGGCACCACCACCCCCGGCGTGGCGCCGGTGGAGGGCGCCGGCGCACGGATGATGTGGTATCCGCAGAAGGCCGCCTTCCGCGCCGGGTACGTCAGCGGCACCTTCTGGGACGAGGCGAACATCGGCTTCTGGTCGTTCGCCGCCGGAGACGACGCCAGGGCCCAGGGGAGCTACTCCGTGGCGCTGGGGCTGCGGCCCTGGGCGTTCGCGCAGGCGTCGTTCGCGGCGGGCGAGGACGTGAGCGCGACCGGCGCGTCGTCGGTGGCGCTGGGCTACCACGCGCACACCAACGCGCGGTTGGGCTCGTTCGTGTTCAGCGACCGCTCGTCGGTCGACACGCTGCGCGCGGGGGTGAACCACTCGGCCAACTGGCGCGTGTCGGGCGGGTTCCGGATCTTCACCTCGAGCAACCTGAGCACCGGCGTCACCATCCAGTCAGGCGCGTCGGTCAGCAACTGGGGGCAGTCGAACGCGGTGATCAGCACCAGCACCGGCGCGTACCTGGGCACGGACGGCGTCTGGCACGATGTCTCGGACGTCAACCGCAAGCACCTGTTCGCCGACGTCTCGGGCGAGGACGTGCTGTCGCGGCTGCGGACGCTACCGGTCCGGAGTTGGAGCTACCGCGTAGACCCCGACTACGTGCGGCACATCGGCCCCACCGCGCAGGACTTCCGCGCCGCGTTCGGGCTGGGCTCGGACTCCACCACCATCGCGCCGATCGACGAAGGCGGCGTGGCGCTGGCCGGCATCCAGGCGCTGGACGCGCGCACCACGTCGCAGCTGACCCGCATCGAGGCGCTGGAGCGCGACAACGCCGCGCTGCGCAACGAGAACGCGGAGCTGCGCGCGCGGCTGGAGCGTATCGAGGCCCTGCTGCAGGCGCAGGCCGCGAAGCCCTGACCGAAGTCTCACGCGGAGACGCGGAGCCGCGGAGGAGATCGCTCTCCTTCGCGGCTTCCGTGTTTTTCATGATATGGGATGATCAAAAACAGACAGAGACGTCATCCTGAGGCCGGCCACGCCTGAATCACGTCGGCACCATTGGTTGCAGGCCGAAGGATCTGTAACCGACGCCGCGCCACAGTCGGGGTAACGCATCGGAGCGTGACGGATTCGTTTGTATCCAACGATGGTGCAACGTCGAATATAGATCCTTCGGCCTGCAAGCTGTTGCGCATACGCTGGTTACGGTCTGGCCGGCCTCAGGATGACGTCCCCACGGTCGGCGTGTGACCTCACCTATTGGTCGCGGAGATGGCGCTCGTGGACGGTCGCGGCGAAGACGGCGGTGCCGGCCAGGCCGATGCCGCAGGCCACGGCGAACGGCAGCTGCGGGCTCACGCGCCAGAGCAGCCCGCCGACCAGCGACGCGGGGGTGATGGCCACGCTGCGGACGAGGTAGTACAGCCCCACCGTCCGCGCGCGGAGCCCCGGCTCGGCCAGGTCCACGATCAGCGCCTTGCGCGACGGCTCGCCCACCTCGCGCAGCCCGCCGACCACGAACGCCAGCGCCAGCGCGGCCCAGCTCCGCGACAGCACGACGGCCAGCGGGAAGAGGGAGAACATCAGGAAGGTGGCGATGACGAACGGCTTCTGCCCCGTCCGCTCCGCCATCCGCGCGGCGGGGAGATAGCAGAGGATCGCCGCCGCCATCTCCACCGTCACCAGCAGCCCGTACCGCGGCGCGGAGATGCCGACGACGTTGGTGGCGTAGAGGACGAGGAAGACCTCCACCATCCCCTCGCAGGTGCGCACGAACACGTCGGAGACCAGCAGCCAGCGCAGCGCGGCGGGCAGCCGGCGCCACACGTCCGCCATCCGCACCGGCGCCGCGTCCGCCGCGACGGGGATGCGCACGCGCGACACCACCGCGAGCGTCGCCAGCGCCAGCGCCAGGGAGACGGCGAGGCCCGCGCGCACGCCGCCGCGGACGCCGTACGCCGCGATCGCCAGTCCCCCCAGCGCGGGGGCCACGGCGATGGGCACGCGCCGGAGAAGCGACTGCACGGCGAAGCCCACGGCGCGGCGGCCGCGCGGGAGCGAGTCGCCGATGGCGGCGAAGAGCGCGGGGCTGGCCATGCTCGCCCACGCGGCCGACAGCGCCAGCCCGGCGAACAGCCACGGCCACGACGGCGCCAGCGCGTACACCGCGTACCCCGCCCCGGCCAGGGCGACGAAGAGCGTGAGCGCGCGGCGGCGCCCCCACCGGTCCGCGATCCACCCGCCGGGATACTGGTAGACGCCGTCCAGGAAGTCGCCCGCCGCGCCGTAGCCGCCGATGGCCAGCACCGGCGCGCCCATCGCCTCCAGGTACTTGGGCACGAAGCGCTTCCACAGCTGCTCGCCCAGCCCCATCAGGAACACCGCCGCGGCCACCGCGCCGGTGTTGCGGTCCAGCCCCAGCCCGCGCGCGAGCCTCGTTCCCGCCGCGGCGTCCACGCTCAGGCGGCCGCCGGCGCGGCGGCGGCCACGCGCTCCTGGCACCAGGCGTACAGCGCGTCGTACATCGGCGACTCCAGCGCGATCTTCCCGTGGTCGTCATCGCCGTGCAGCGTGGCGAAGCCGTAGGCGATGGCGCGCAGTCCGTACGCCTCCGGCGGCGCCGACGGCAGCTCGGCGGGGATGTCGGCGCCGTGCACGATCTCGCCCAGCAGCCGCAGCGCGGGGGCGTCGAGGCCGTACCTCATCAGGATCGACTCGAAGCTGCACCGCCCGTCCACGTGCCCCAGCTCCACGCCCGGCATGTCGTACGGGATGGCGTCGGGAATGGACGACGGAACGGTGCCCGGCGGCACGTACAGGAACTCGGCGTCGGGATCCACGAAGCGGCGGATCAGCCACGGGCAGGCGATCCGGTCCACGTTCGCGTTTCGGCGGGTGACCCAGCGCATGGCGATCTCCTCGGATGAGGGAGCGGAGATGCAGATCGGATACAGCATACGGTCTTCGCCGATGCGGGGAAGGATTTCGTTACGGTCATCCCCCGATGTGGTTGAGCAAGTGCGAAAGTGCGAAGGTGCGAAAGTGCGAAAGTGAGGCGGAGCCAGGCGAAACCACTCTCACACTCTCGCACTCGTCCGGGCTGCATCTCACCTCAGATGGCGGCTTTCACGCGGGGAACAAAGAAACAATTGCCCCCACCCATCTCCCTTCGTATCCTCTGATCAACACTTCTGCTGTTACTCTTTTCCGTATCACCTCGCCATCTGTTCATCCGCGCTCGTCTTGGGCCGCGGAGATCCCATCTTCCGGCCAACCACTTGGGGAGAAGTGAGTTACGGCAGATGGAATGAGATCCATCTTCCGGTTGTCTGATCACGCGTCCCACCTGCAGTTCCCCGCCCGCCCATCCAAGCTCCGGCGGGCATCATCCCCCCTCACACGAGGACGAGGCCTATGAGACCAACCGCGCTGGTCACCCTTGCGCTTCCCATCGGCATGGCGGCGTGCGCCGACGCGCCGACGGCGGCCAGGGAAGCCCACCCCACCGAGCTGGCGGCCGACGTGGTGCCCGCGTCGACCGTGCTGCTCCTGGCGCAGGAGCGGATCGACGCGCTGAACGCATCGCTCGCCGACGCGCAGCTGCGCCTGGTGCCCGCGGTCACGGGCAACGACGTCGGCGTGGCGGGCTCGCTGCCGGTCGCGCTGCAGCGGCTGGCGGACGGCATCGCCGCAAGCGACGCGGCCGCGATCCTGGCCGCCGCGGCCGACGCCGAGAGCGCGCTGGCCACGATCCCGGCGGACCGCGCCGAGCCCATCCTGCCCGACATCGACGCGGTGCGGCTCACGCTCGACGAGGCCAGGCTGGCCGCGGCGGAGCTCACCGGCTCCACGCAGCAGTAGCCCGATCTCCTCTCCTACCAACCACATGGGACCGCGCGCGGCCACTGCCCGCGTGCCGCGTCCATACCACCGGAGTGACAATGACTCGCATTGCCGCAACCCCGGCGCGCGCCCGCGCGCTGGCGCTGCTCGCCGCCGTTCCGCTCGCGCTGGCCGCCGTCTCCGCGAAGGCGCACGCCCAGACGACCACCGGCGTGATCCACGCCTGTTACGTCCCCGCCTCGGGAACGGTGTACCGCATCAAGGAGCCGGGGCTGAAGCAGTCCTGCAACTCGCCGCAGCACGTGGAGTTCAGCTTCAACGAGCAGGGCCCCGCCGGCGCCACCGGTCCCGCCGGCCCGGCCGGCCCCCAAGGCCCGCAGGGGGAGACGGGCCCCGCCGGCCCCGCGGGTCCCCAGGGTGAGACAGGTCCCGCTGGCCCCACCGGGCCCCAAGGTCCTCAGGGTGAAACTGGCCCCGCCGGACCTGCCGGTGCGACGGGCGCAATGGGTCCTGCCGGGCCGCAGGGTGAGACGGGGCCCGCCGGACCCCAAGGGCCTGCTGGTGCTACGGGCCCCGCCGGTCCTAAGGGCGAGGCCGGTCCCGTGGGTCCAGCCGGCGCGACGGGACCTGCCGGACCACAGGGAGAGACTGGTCCTGCTGGTCCTGCCGGTGCGCAGGGTGAAACGGGTCCGGCCGGTGCCACGGGTCCCGCCGGGCCGCAGGGAGAGACCGGCCCCGCTGGTCCTGCCGGCGCGCAAGGTCCGCAGGGTGAGACGGGTGCGACTGGGCCTGCTGGTCCTCAAGGCGAAACTGGCCCCGCGGGTCCCGCAGGCGCGCAGGGTGAGACCGGCCCCGCAGGTCCTCAGGGTCCGCAGGGCGAGACGGGTCCGGCTGGTCCTCAGGGCCCGCAGGGCGAGACCGGCCCCGCCGGCGCGACGGGCGCCACCGGTGCGCAGGGCGCCGCCGGGCTGTCGTGCTGGGACACCAACGGCAACGGCACGCAGGACAGCGGCGAGGACACCAACGGCGACGGCAGCTTCACCGCGGCGGACTGCAAGGGTGCCGACGGCGCCACGGGCGCGACGGGCGCTACCGGTCCGCAGGGCCCCACCGGCCCGGCGGGCGCCAACGGCGTGGTGTCCACCAACTCGGCCGGCTCGTACGACCTGACCAACAACAACGGCTTCGTCGCCGTAGGCAGCTTCGGCTCCGGCAACATTCCGGTCGACGGCGCGGGGACGCGGTTGATGTGGTATCCGCAGAAGGCGGCGTTCCGCGCAGGGTCGATCAGCGGCACGCAGTGGGACGACGCGAACATCGGCCTCTATTCCGTGGCCATGGGACAGGACGTCCGCGCGCTGGGCGACTACTCGCTCGCGGGAGGTGCCCGGGCCGTGGCGGCGAACACCGGCACCTTCGCCTTCGGCGAAGACGTGACCGCCACCGGCGCCAACTCGGTCGTGCTGGGCTACCACGCCAGCAGCAGCACCAGCGCCGGAAGCCCGCGCCAGGGCACGTTCGTGTTCGGCGACCGCTCCACCGCCACCAACGTGAATCCCCTCGCGAACAACACCGCTACCTGGCGCGTGTCGGGCGGCTTCTACATCTACACCTCCAGCACGCTGACCACCGGCGTGAACGTGACGGCCGGGGGCGGCAGCTGGAACACGGTGTCGGACCGCAACCGCAAGCAGAACTTCCTGGCAGTCGACGGAGAGGACCTGCTGGCGCGGCTGCGCAACGTGCCGGTAACGACCTGGAACTACATCGCCGAGGGGCGGCAGGTGCGGCACATGGGCCCCATGGCGCAGGACTGGCACCAGGCGTTCGGCTTCAGCGCCGATTCGCTCACCATCAACACGGGTGACATCGACGGCGTGAACCTGGCCGCGGTGAAGGCGCTGGAGGCCCGCACCGCCGCCCAGCAGGCCCGCATCGACGCACTGGAGACGGAGAACGCCGAGCTCCGCCGCCGCCTGGACCGCATCGAGGCGATGGTTGCCGCCCCGCGCCGGTAACAATCAACGCAGGGGGATGGCGATGGACGAAGCCCCGCGCCGACTGCCGGCGCGGGGCTTCTGCTGTCGATCGTTGGTGATCGTTGGTGATGGTTATTGTGCGACGATGCGAGTGAACTCGCGGCTACAACCACACCCAGTCCGCCTTCGCGGACTTCATTTCGTTGCGTGCACCGTCATCGCGTCGGAACCGTGGCCCGTAGTCCGCGAAGGCGGACTTCGTGTAGTTGTAGCCGCGACTTCAGTCGCATCGTCCCCCCCGCGGATACGTGCAAGCCTCGATTCTCGTCCGCTCCGTATCCTGCTCCTCATCCTCTATCCCCATCCCCCACCGCTTCACAGCTGCGGGATCGCGAGCGTGAACACCAGCCGCGACTTGTCGAGCCCGCGCGTGGGATCGGCGTACAGCAGCAGCGTGGCGAAGCGGAAGGCCAGCCCCGCGCCGATGTTCTGCGTCCACGGCGGCGCGTGGGTGCCGGTCCACGCCGCGCCCGCCACGTACGCCGCCTGCAGGCTCGGCGCGCCGACGAACGGCACCTGCAGCGGCAGGGGGATCCCGTAGCGCGCGTCCACGAACGCCAGGTGGTCGCCGCGATACTCGCCCACCGCCAGCGTGGGGATGGTCGCCGGGCCGCCGAGGATCTGGTAGCGCTGCGGCGGCGCGTCCGACTCGATCGTCATCGCCCCGCGCAGGTAGACGCTCAGCGTGTGCGTGCGGAACGTCGTCGCCGTGTACGTCGCCTGCCCCACCAGCTGCGTGAAGTCCGCGTCCGACGAGCCGGGGAACGACCGCTCCACCTGCGCGCCGGCGAACAGCTGCGACAGGCGCCCCACGATCCGCACCTCCGCGCCCGCGAAGGCGGAGAGGATGTGCCCCTCCAGCACCGGCGGGTTCGGGCGGCCCTCGTCGAGCGACTCCCAGACCGAGAACACCTCCTTCGCGCGCAGCGAGCGGTCGCTGCTCCACTGCAAGCCGGCGATGGGGTTCAGCCAGCTCTCCCCCGCGATGAGCGGCTTGCCGACGGGTCGGAACACCGTCAGCCGCAGCACGTCGGCGTCCCAGTAGTCGCGGTAGTCGCGCCCGGAGATCAGCACCGACAGCGAGTTGGAGAGGTCGGCGCGCTGCCACGCGTCGTTGGTCCGCGTCGCGCGCGACCCCTCGAGCGACGCGCGCACGTTCTGGAAGCCGAGCGGGACGGTGACCCGCACGCCGCCGCCCGCGCGGTCCGGGTTCTCGAAGCGGTACGCCGCCCACGCGTCGATGCGCGGCCCGCTGTCGTTGCGGGCGAGGAGCACGCGCAGCGGCAGAGTGAGCGTGAGCCCGTTCACCCGGTCGTACGTCGGCAGCGGGCGCAGCGAGAAGCCGAACATCGCCGGCTGCGGCGGCGGGATGATGCGCGCGGCGTAGGCCGACGTGTCCTCCACCGCGCTGTCGCCGGCGATGGCGACCTGCGCGCCCGGCGTCGTCTCCAGGATCCGTCCCGTCGTGGCCAGCGCGGAGGTGTACACGCCGCCGCCCAGGTTCGCGATGTCGCCGCGGATCACCGCGCGCGGGCGGATGAAGAAGTCGCCGCCGATCACCGCCACGCTGCCGTCGATCGTCCCCTCCAGCCGCACGTCGGCGTCGTAGACCACCACGTCGCCCGGGGCGCGGAAGGTGGCGGGGAGGACGGTGTCGCGGTCGAAGCGGAGGTAGTTGCCGCGCGCCAGGATCTCGCGCGCGAGCTGCGCGGCGGGCGAGTGGTCGTCGCCGGAGATGGTGATCTCCTGCGCGGCCAGCGGGCGCGCGAGCAGCGCCAGGAGCGCGGCCGCGGCCAGCGCGGTCGGGCGGAAGGTCATCTCACAGCTCCAGGAAGTTGCGCAGGATGTCCTTCCCCGCCTCGCTGGCGATGGACTCGGGGTGGAACTGCACGCCCCACACCGGGTGCTCGCGGTGCCGCACGGCCTGGATCTCGGTCTCGAACCCCGGCTCGTCGGTCCACGCCACCGCCTCGAGCTCGGCCGGCAGCGTCGTCGGCTCGATCACCAGAGAGTGGTAGCGCGCCACGGTGAGCGGGCTCGGCACCCCCGCGAAGATCCCCGCGCCGGTGTGGCGGATGGGCGAGGTCTTGCCGTGCATCACCCGGTCGGCGCGCACCACGTCGCCGCCGTACGCGGCGCCGATGGACTGGTGACCCAGGCACACGCCCAGGATCGGCGTCGTCGGTCCCAGCCGGCGGATGACGTCGACGGAGACGCCCGCCTCGTTGGGCGTGCACGGCCCGGGGGAGATCACGATCCGCTCCGGCGCCATCCGCTCGATCTCGTCCACGGAAAGCTCATCGTTGCGGCGCACCTCCATCTCCGCCCCGAGCTCGCCCAGGTACTGCACGAGATTCCACGTGAAGGAATCGTAGTTATCGATCACCAGGATCATCGTTTGCCTCGTCTCGTCGCATCACTCTCGCCGGCCACGATCCTCCAGCGTCGACCTGCCTCGAGGTCATCCTGAGGCCGGCGCCGCGCCGTCATCGCGTCCGCACCAGTACCCGGGCGCCGGCCGAAGGATCTTGCCTGCCCGGCCGCAATGCTCGCTCTCCGCACCGCTTTCGACGCGGGGTCGAGTAGATCCTTCGGCCGCGCCAACCGCTGGTGCGGACGCAGCTTGCGTGCTGCGCGGCCTCAGGATGACACCCCTCGGGGTGTCGCGCGTCTCCGCGAATCCCACGCCTCACGCCCGCGGGTGGTGGGCGCGGTGCTCCTGCGCCAGGTAGTTGCGGTCCACGTGCGTGTAGATCTGCGTCGTCGACACGTCCGCGTGGCCGAGCATCTCCTGCACGGCGAGCAGGTCCGCGCCGCCCTCCAGCAGGTGCGTGGCGAACGAGTGCCGCAGCGTGTGCGGCGTCACCCGCTTCTCGATCCCCGCGGCCTCCACGTGCTCGCGCAGGATCTTCCACACGCCCATCCGCGTCAGCGGCGCGCCGCGCGCGTTCAGGAACACGCGTCCCTCGCCCCTGCCGCGATCGAGCCGCGGCCGCGTCTCGCGCAGGTAGATGGAGACGGTGCCGATCGCCCGCGCGCCGATGGGCACCAGCCGCTCCTTCGAGCCCTTGCCGAACACGCTCACGAACTGCTCGTCCAGGTGCAGGTCGCGGATGCGCACGCCGATCAGCTCCGAGACGCGCACGCCGGTCGCGTACGCGAACTCCAGCATCGCGCGGTCGCGCCAGGCCAGCGGGTGCAGCAGGTCGGGCGTCTCCAGCAGCTTTTCGATCTCCGCCACCGACAGCGCCTCCGGCAGCCGCCGCCACTGCTTGGGCATGGAGATGCGGTCGCTGGGGTCCGCGGTCACCTCCCCTTCCCCCAGCAGGAAGCGGAAGTAGGTGCGGATGGACGACAGGTTGCGGGCGATGGACGACGGCGCCAGCCCCAGGTCCTTCAGCTCCATCAGCAGCCCGCGCAGGTCCGCCGTGGTGACGTCGCCCGGAGACGACCGTCCCGCCTGGCGCGCGAAGGCGGCCATTCGCACCACGTCGTGGCGGTACGCGTCGAGCGTGTTCCCCGCCAGCCCGCGCTCGAACCGCAGGTGATCGAGGAACGGCTCCACCAGGAAGCGCCGCGCGGTGGCGTCCTCCGCCTGCTCCGGCTCCGCGGCGCGCGCGCTCACGTCTCGTCCTTCGCGTGACGGCGCGTCTTCCACCACCACCAGCCCACGCCGATCGCCAGCACCGCCGCGGCGATGGCCAGCCACTTCCCCGACGCCTCGACGGCGGAGCGGATCTCCTCCCAGTTCTCGCCCGCGGTGGCGCCGAGGTACACGATCAGCCCGTACCACGCCGCGGATGCGAGCGCCATGGGGATGGAGGCACGCCAGAAGCCCACGTCGCTGGTGCCGGCGAAGATCGGCACCACCGCGCGGAACATCGGCAGGAAGCGGGAGATGAAGATCACGATGGTGCCGCGCCGCTGGTAGAAGCGCGAGAGCTTCTCCATCTGCTTCGGCTGCAGGATCATCCGCCCGATGCGGCCCTGGAAGAACGCCGTACCCTTCTTCCGCCCCACCCAGTACATCAGGATGGCGGTGGAGAGGTTGCCGAGCCAGACGACGAGGAACATCAGCCACGGATTCCCCGTCCCCTGCCCCGCCAGGAAGCCGCCGAAGAGCGCCACCACGTCGGCGGGGACGGGCGGAAAGACGTTCTCCACCGCGGCAATCCCGCCCACCACGACGTAGACCAGGAGCGGCGGGAGCCCCTTCAGCCACTCGAGCAGCGAGTCGATCACGCGTCAGAGCCCCGCGTCGCGGCGATGGCGCGCGTGGACCTCGTCAACCCCCTCCATGTCGTCGATCAGGGCGACGGCGAAGCAGGCCACGCCCTCGCCGCGGCCGATCCAGCCGAGGCCCTCGTTGGTCTTTCCCTTGATGGACACGTGGTCGGGCGCGATCCCCAGGACCTGCGCGATGCGCTGCTGCATGGCGGACGCGTGCGGGCCGATCTTCGGCTGTTCGGCGACGACGGTGATGTCGACGTTCACCGCCTGGTAGTTGCGGCCCTCCAGCAGGCGCACGACCCGCGCCAGCAGCTGCATCGAGTCGGCGTCCTTCCACTCCGCGTCGGAGGGCGGAAAGTGGCGGCCGATGTCGCCCAGCCCGGCCGCGCCCAGCAGCGCGTCGGTCACCGCGTGGGCCACGGCGTCCGCGTCGGAGTGCCCGTCGAGCCCGCGCTCGTGCGGGATCTCGACGCCGCCCAGGATCAGCCTGCGCCCCGCGGCGAAGCGGTGGGAATCGTAGCCGTGGCCGATGCGCATGTGGTTGCGGTGGATCGTCTTGAGTGGATGGGGCGGCTGAAGCCGCGGCAACAACCACACGAAGTCCGCCTGCGCGGACTACGGCCTGTGGTGTGGGCGAGGTTTCGGTGCGCGCGACAGGCATCCGTCCGCCGAGACTCGTCGAATGCTGGCCGCGCGCTTGAAAGCCCCGGCTGCGCCGACGCCGGTAGTCCGCGAAGGCGGACTTCGTGTCGTTGTTGCCGCGAATTTATTCGCCCTCCCAACCCGCCAGCAACCACGCAGCATGATCGTCACGACGTGAGTCATCGCCCTGAAAAGATCCTTGTGTGATGAGGAACGCACGCCAAGCTTGCAAGGGATCGCGCGCGGTCCCTCTCCCCCCTGCCGGAGGACGTCGCCATGCAACGCAGGAAGCTGCTGCTCGAAACGCTCGAGGTCGATTCGTTCGTGGTCGGGCCGGCGTCGCCGCGGATCGGCACCGTGCGGGCCTTCGCCGACGCGATCGCCCTGGATGGCGACTTCGCCGACCAGCCGGTCGCGGAGCCGAAGTACACGGAGGAGGGCTATCCCGCCCACACCTGCACCGGCCCGATCGCGTGCACCCTCCCCGGCGTGTGCACCTGCCTGGTATCCTGCGAACCTGTGCCCTGCACCACCGACGCGCGCTGCGTCTGACGAAGCTGACCCGAGCGTCATCCATCGCGCGGCACCCTGGAGACGGGGTGCCGCGCGTATTTGCATCTCGAACGCTCGTTCAATTGCGCGCGCCATCTCGATTCTCCATTTTTGAGACCGAACGGTCTCTTGAGATCGGGAGAACACCTTCAGGGGAGATGGGACGATGGGAGAGGCATACATCCTCGACGCGGTGCGGACGCCGCGCGGGCGCGGGAAGAAGGGAAAGGGCTCGCTGACGGAGATTCACCCGCAGGAGCTGCTGGCGCAGACGCTCAACCGGCTGGCCGAGCGCGCCGGGATCGACCGCGGCGAGGTGGACGACGTCGTCGTCGGCTGCGTGAGCCAGGCCGGCGAGCAGGGCGCCAACATCGCGCGGCAGGCGGTGCTCGCGGCCGACTGGCCGGTGCACGTGGGCGGCGTGGCGCTCAACCGCTTCTGCGGCAGCGGGTTGCAGGCGGTGAACTTCGCCGCGATGGGGGTGATGAGCGGCGTGCAGGACCTGGTCGTCGGCGGCGGCGTGGAGAGCATGTCGCGCCAGCCGATGGGAAGCGACGGCGCCGGGCCCGACGGGCACAACCTCCGCCTCCGCGCGAAGCATCCGCAGGTCCCGCAGGGGATCAGCGCCGACCTGATCGCCACGCTGGAGGGTTTCACCCGCGAGGAGCTGGACCGCTTCGCGTTCGAGTCGCAGATGAAGGCGGCGCAGGCGCAGCGCGAGTGCCGCTTCGGGCGCGCCCTCTTCCCCGTCGTCGACCCGGCGACGGGCGCGGTGGCGCTGGAGAAGGACGAGTATCTCCGGCCAGAGACGACGCTGGAGGGCCTGGCCGCGCTGGCGCCGGCGTTCACCGAGGTCGGCGCGACCGCGGTGGGGCCGAACGGCGAGACGCTGGACCAGATCGCCCTCTCGCGCTACCCGCAGGCGGGCGAGATCCGGCACCTGCACACGGCGGGGAACGCCAGCGGCATCGTGGACGGCGCGGCGGCGGTTCTCCTCGCGTCCGCCGACTACGTGCGCACGCGCGGGGTGAAGCCGCGCGCCCGCATCCGCGCGCTGGCCACGCACGCCGAGGAGCCGCTGATCATGCTCACCGCGCCGGCGGAGACCAGCCGCAAGGCGCTGCGCAAGGCGGGGATGCAAGTGGGCGACATCGACCTGTGGGAGATCAACGAGGCGTTCGCCGCCATTCCCCTGCAGGTGATGCGGCGGCTCGAGCTCGATCCCGCGAAGGTGAACGTGAACGGCGGCGCCATCGCGCTCGGCCATCCCCTGGGCGCGACGGGAGCGATCCTGCTCGGCACCGCGCTGGACGAGCTGGAGCGGCGCGGCCTCGCCACGGCGCTGGTCACGCTCTGCATCGCCGGCGGCCAGGGGATCGCCACCATCATCGAGCGCGTGTGAGGGGGGGACGAGGATGACGACGACCGAGGCAGCCGTGCGCGAGCGCGCCGTGGCGTGGGAGGATCCGCTGGTCGGCGCGCGCGCCGCGCGGACGATGAGCGGGATGGAGTACCTGCACGCCATGCTGCGCGGCGAGTACCCGCCGCCGCCCATCGCCATGACGCTCGGCTTCACGCTGGAGATGGCGGAGGAGGGGCGCGCGGTGTTCGTGATGGAGCCGGCCGAGCATCACTACAACCCGATCGGGATGGTGCACGGCGGCGTTACGGCCACCCTGCTGGATTCGGCGATGGGATGCGCGGTGCACACCCGCCTTCCCGCCGGCGTGGGCTACACCACGCTGGAGATGAAGGTCAACCTGCTGCGCGCCATCACCATGGACACCGGCCCGGTGCGCTGCGAGGGCACGCTGATCCACATCGGCCGCACCACCGCGCTGGCCGAAGCGCGCCTCACCGACGCCGCCGGCCGCCTCCTGGCCCACGCGACGAGCACCTGCCTGCTCGTGAAGCCGTAGCCATCGCGCGATGCCGGGCAGACCAGCGGGGCGGACCGATGCCGGTCCGCCCCGTTCGCCATGATGTCATTCCGAAGGCGCCGCGCTCCTGACCTCCGTCCGCACCGAATTCTGTGGCGCCTGAGGAATCTGTGGCCAGCGTCCGGGCAATCGGCGGCCTGTCGCTCGGCAACAGGCTATAAATTACTCGGGCGCAACGACTTGGGAGCATTTCGACAGCTCGGCGCAACGCCCTCGGAATGACAGATTGTCCTTCCGTCACCCTTATCGCTCCCCGTCACAGCCAGCCGAGGATCCTGGAGTGGATGAAGCCCCAGGCCACCATGCACAGGAGGAACGCGACGACGACGAAGAAGCCCCAGTACGACTCGCCGGGCGGAAAGAGGTGCGTGAAGTTCATCCCGTAGATCCCGGCCACGAAGTTCGGGACCATGATGATGACGGTGACCGCCGTCAGCCGCTTCATGATCAGGCCCAGGCGGTTGAACGCGTAGAAGACGTGCACGTCCAGCGCGGTGCCCAGCAGGTCGCGGTAGGTGTCGAGCTCGGCCAGCAGGTGCTCGGCGTGGTCCTGTACGTCCTCGAAGTACGGCCGCAGCGCGTCGGGCACGGCACGTTCGCGGCGGAGCACCTCGCCGAGCACGTGTCCCGTGGGCGCCAGCAGGCGGGGGACGCGCAGGAGTTCCTCGCGCAGCCGGAAGAGGTCGGCGGCCGCGCCTTCCGCGCCGGTGAAGATCTCCTCGCGGATCCGCTCGATCCGCTCGCGGACGCGGTCCTCCACGGTGAAGTAGCCGTCCACCAGGCTTTCGAAGAGCGTGTACACCAGCGACGCCACGCCCAGGCCATGCCGCCCCTCGTGCTGCTCCCACCGCCGGCGCGACTGCTCCAGCACATCCAGGATCGCGGGCGAGCGGCGGTGGATAGTCACCAGGTAGCGCTCGCCCCAGAACAGGTTCAGCTCGCGCGGCGCGAAGCCCACGCCGCTCTGCTCCGCGGCGTAGACGACAATGAAGTAGTAGCCGGGGAAGGCGCTGCACCGGGGGCGCTCGTGCGGCCGCGTCACCTCCTCCAGCGCGAGCTCGTGCAGGCCGAGTTCGCGCCGCAGCAGCTCCACCTCGGCGGGGCCCGGATCGGCGATGTCGAGCCACACCCGGTTGCCGGGCTCCGCCAGCAGCTCGCCGAGCCGCCCCGAGTCAGCTTCCGCCGGGACTTCCCGCTCACCCGCATCGACCACCAGCCGCATCGTCCCCATGGTGCCTCCTCCGCGTAGCGGTGCGCGTTCACCGGGATGTCGCGAGACCGGACTGCGGGAAGATGATACGGCGCGCCTTCGCCAGATCCAACCGGATGCCGCGGCGCAGTCGGCGAAGGGATGCGAACGGGGCGAACCGATGCCGGTCCGCCCCGCTTGTTGTCACACACTGACCTCAACGGCTGTCATTCCGAAGGCGCCGCGCTCCGTATTCGCGTCCGCGCTGAATACTGCGGCGCCTGAGGAATCTATAGACGGGGCCCGCGCAGACCTCAGACTTTCTCGCGGAAACCGGCTATAGATTCCTCGGGCGCAACAACTTGGGAGGACTTCGACGGTTCGGGGCAGCGCCCTCGGAATGACAGATTGGGTAACCGCGCGCGGTTCACCATCACCGCCCTCTCAGTGCCCCGCAACGAATCCCATGATCGCCCTCGCGACGCGCTGGGCGGCGGGGGCGTCGTAGTTCCCCATCACCGCCACGGTCCAGCTCCCGTCGGCGAGCCAGTACAGGTCCGAGTTGATGCCGGACGAGCCGCCACCGCCGTCGTGGCCCACCACGCCCTCTCCATCGACCTCGAACACCTGGAAGCCGTAGCCGTAGTTGCGCAGCCCGCCTTCCTTCACCGTCGTCAGCCGCTCCACCATCGCGGCGCTCACGAGCTTCCCGCCGCGCAGCGCCTGGGCGAAGCGAGCCATGTCGCCTGCGGTGGAGTAGAAGCCGCCGGCCGGCGTGCCGCGCAGCCCCAGGAACGCCCAGTTCGGCCGCCGCGGGTTCATCCCCAGCGGGTCGTCGTCGAAGCGGCCGTATCCCACCGCCAGGTTCTCCACCGGATCGTTGATGGCGTACGCGTCGGTGCGCGTCATCCCCGCGGGCGCCCAGACGTGGCGGCGGACGTACTCGTAGTAGTTCTCCCCCGACACCCGCTCGACGACCGCGCCGAGGACCACGAAGCCCTCGTTGCTGTACTCGGCGCGCGTCCCCGGCTCGTACGCCAGCGGCTCGCGCGCGAACACCTCCAGCAGTGACGCGGCGGTGGGATAGTCCTTCCGCCGGTCGTAGCCCGGACGCTCGAAGAAGGGGCCCAGCCCGGCCGAGTGCGTCAGCAGCTGGTGGATGGTGATCTTCCGCGCCGCCTCGGCGTTCGGGTAGTCGGGGAGCACCTTCGCCAGCGTGTCGTCGAAGCTCAGCTTCCCCGCCTCCACCAGCTGCGCGATGGCCACGGCGGTGAACATCTTCCCCATCGAGGCGATGTTGAAGCGCGTCTCCACGTTGTTGGGCACGTGGAAGCCGCGCTCCGCCTCGCCCCACGCCTGCTCCAGCACCACGCGGTCGCCCTTCATCACCCGCACCACCCCCGAGAACTCGTCGCGCGCCACGGCGGCCGCCACCCGCGCGGCGATGGTGTCGCGGATCTCCGCCTCGGAGAAGCGCCCGCGCGTCCACGGCTCCATCGGCGGCGCGGCGGCGAACACACCCACGCCCTCGGCGCGGTTGGGCTCGCCCCGGCCGGTGCCCAGCAGCAGGTGCGCGGGGCGGCCGGTGCGGCGCACGCGCACGTCGAAGCGCAGCGGGTCGGCCGCGCGAGAGATGCCGGTGACGTCGAGCCCGCCGCTCTGCGCCTGCACGCGCTGGAGGAAGGCCACCTGGCCCTCGATCGGCTCGCGGCGCCGCGCCGACTCGGAGAGCGAGGTGTCGGCCCAGCGGCGCACGCGCGCGCTGTCTCCGCTGTTGATCGCGTCGAGCAGCGCCTGCGCGATGCGCCCGATCGCCGACGCGGGGAGCGCGGCCGGCGCGCCGGAGGACGGGACCACGTTCGCCGGCGCCTGCGCTACGGCCGGCGCGGCGGACAGGACGAGCGCCGCCGCGGCGAGGGTGCTGTATCGTTTCATCGGTCGATTTCGGGATGGGGATACGAGAAGAGCCGCGGCCCGGTGCCGCGGCTCTGCGTTCGACGGATGGTTCGCCCGGAACGTTGGAATCCGGCTCGCTACACGTATTGGCTGACGAACCGGAGATAACCCTGCCGCCCGCCTTCCTTTGTCCAGCGCCGCACCGACTTCTGGATCCGCTTCAGGCAGGAGACGATTTCCTCGGCCGTCTTCGCGCCGTCCACGACAGAGGGCATTCCCTCCGCGTCACGACCCAGCCGCCACTCGCAGATCGCGCGAATCGCGTGGTAGACGTCGCCGCGGAGATCGGTGAGCTGGCGCTCAGGGGGCGTGCGCCCGCGCAGCTCCGCCGAGTAGTCGCCGACCAACGCCTCGAGCGCGCCGTCGACGTCGTAGTCGAGGAGCGCGGGATTCCGGCGGTGCACTGAGACGATGGCGGCTTCGATGTTCTGGAGAACGTCCTCGTACTGCTCCACGACCCGGTCGCGCATCGGTGTAACTCCTCCTGATTCCAGGATCGATCGATGTTCGGGACGGAGAAGTATACGCCGTAAACGCCGGATCGCAATCCGCCGCGAACCCGATCCGTTGCCCAGCTCGACAGATGCGGATATCCTGACCGGAGTCACTGACCAGGGTCATGAAGATGAAGAAAGTTCGGCAGGAACGCAGCTTCGAGACTCGCGACCGCATCGTCGCGGCGGCGCGGGAGCTGTTCCGCGAGCGGGGATTCGCCGCCACCTCGGCCGAGCAGATCGCCGCGCGCGCGGGCGTCGCCAAGGGGACGGTGTTCCTGCACGGCGGCTCGAAGGAGCGGCTGCTGCTGATGGCCTACGAGGCCGAGGTGGTGGAGACGGCGACGGCCGCGCTCGCCGCCGTGGACCCCGCGCTGCCGATGGCGCGCACGCTCGAGGAGATCTTCGGCCACTTCTTCCAGCTCTACGAGCGCGACGTGACGCTGGCGCGGAAGTTCGTGAAGGAGCAGATCGTCGCCACGCACCCCGAGAACCCGCTGGCGCCGCTCACGCTCGATTTCGTCGCGCGCCTGGCCGAGCTCATCGCGCGCCGCCAGGCCGATGGCGAGGTGCACCCCGAGGTCAACCCGGCCCTGGCCGCGCAGAGCTCGTACGCGCTGTACAGCGGCGTGCTGGTCGGCTGGCTCAGCGGCTGGATTCCCGACCCCACCACGCGCGACCGCATCCTCGCGGGCATCCTGCACCTCCACTGGCATTGAGCGTGGCGGCCGGCGTGGTGATCGTCGGCGGCGGGATCGGCGGGCTGACGGCCGCCATCGCGCTGCGCCGCCGCGGTTTCGAGCCGCGGCTGTACGAGGCCGCGCCCGAGCTGCGCGAGGTCGGCGCGGGGATCGGCGTGCCTCCGAACGCGGTGCAGGTGCTCGACCGCCTCGGCCTCGCCGAAGCCGTTGCCGCGGAGGGCCAGCCGACGCGCATCGCCGAGCTGCGCGACGCCCGCGCCGGCCTTCTCCGCCGCGCCGACATGTCGTACGCCACGGATGGCCGCATCTGGCCGACGATCGCTATCCACCGCGGCCGCCTGCAGCGCATCCTGGCCAAGCAGCTTCCGCCGGCGTCCATCCACACCGGCAAGCAGTGCACGGGCGTGGAGCTGGATGGAGATCGCGCCATCGTCCGCTTCGTCGATGGATCGAGCACGGACGCGGACCTCGTCATCGGCGCGGACGGCCTGCGCTCGGTCGTGCGCGCCTCGATCGTCCCCGGCGCGCGGCTGCGCTACTCCGGCCAGACGTCGTGGCGCGGCGTCGCGAAGTACCATCTCCCCGCAGAGATGGACGCCGTGGGATGGGAGGTGTGGTCGGCGGGCGCCCGCGTCGGCTTCTCCGCCATCGGCCACGGCGAAGTCTACTGGTACGCGACGATGGACGCGCCCGAGGGCGGCACCGACGCGCCGGGGACGCTCGCCGCGAACTTGGCCGCGCTCGCGGAGCCCTTCCCCGCCCCGATCCCGCAGCTCATCGGGGCGACTGAGGAGGCGCGGATCACGCGCACCGACCTCGTCGACCTGGCGCCGATCGCGACCTGGCACCGCGGCCGCGTGGTCCTGCTCGGCGACGCTGCCCACGCCACCACGCCCAACCTCGGCCAGGGCGGCGCCCAGGCCATCGAGGACGCATGGGTGCTGGCCGACCGCCTGGCCGCGCACCAGCGGATCGAGCCCGCGCTGGCCGAGTACGAGCGCATCCGCATGCCGAAGGCGCGGATGGTGGTGAACCTCTCCTGGCGCTTCGGGAAGATGATGCACCTCGCCAACCCGATCGCCCGCGCGGCGCGCAACCTCCTCTTCCGCGCGATGCCCGAGCGCCTCGCCCGCCGCCAGTACGACGCGCTGTATCGCCTGAACTGCTGACGCCGCGCGGTTTGCGGTTGATGTCCGTGAAGGCGGACAGCGTGTAGTTGTAGCCGCGACTTCAGTCGCATACCTCCCCATCCCCGCGCACTCGCCCTCTCGCAGGCTCTCGCAGACGAAAACGGCGGCGGAGCCGAAGCCCCGCCGCCGCTCTGCGTCACCCTGCACGCTGTCCTACGCCTCGTAGCGCTTCACCGCCAGGCACACGTTATGGCCACCGAAGCCGAACGAGTTGCTGAGGGCCAGCCGCACCGGCCGCTCCACCATCCCGTTCGTCGCGTAGTCCAGGTCGCAGTCGGGGTCGCGCTCGTGGAAGTTGATGGTCGGCGGGATCTTCCCCTCGCGGCAGACGAGCGCGCTGATCACCGCCTCCACCCCGCCCGCGGCGCCCAGCGTGTGCCCCGTCATCGACTTGGTCGATCCCACGATGATGTGGCAGGCGCGCTCGCCCAGCGCCGTCTTGATCGCCGCCGTCTCGTTCTTGTCGTTGGCCGGCGTGCTGGTGCCGTGCGCGTTCACGTAATCCACGTCCTCCGGCGTCGCCCCCGCCTCCTTCAGCGCGAGCTGGATCGCGCGCACCGCCCCTTCCCCGCCCTCGGCCGGCGCGGTGATGTGGTACGCGTCGGCCGTCTGCCCGTAGCCGACCACCTCGGCCACGATCTTCGCCCCGCGCGCCCGGGCGTGCTCCAGCTCCTCCAGGATCACCATCCCCGACCCCTCGCCCAGCACGAAGCCGTCGCGGGTCGCGTCGAAGGGGCGGCTGGCGGTCTCGGGAGAATCGTTGCGCTCCGAGAGCGCGGTCATCGACGCGAAGCCGGCGATCGTCTGCGGGCTCACCGTGGCCTCCGTGCCCCCGGCCACCATCAGGTCCGCCTCGCCGTACTTGATCGACCGGAAGGCGTTCCCCACCGCGTGGGCGGACGAGGCGCAGGCCGAGACGGTGCAGTAGTTCGGCCCCTTCAGCCCGTAGCGGATCGAGACGAGACCCGCGGCGATGTCGCCGATGAACATGGGGACGAAGAAGGGCGAGACGCGGCGAGGTCCCGCCTCGATGAGCTTGCGGTGCTGCTCCTCGAAGGTCCAGATCCCGCCGATGCCGGTGCCGATGATCACCCCGAAGCGCGTGGGGTCGATCTCGCCCAGGCTCTCATCGAGCCCCGCCTCGCGCATGGCCTGCACGCTGGAGGCGATGGCGAACTGGGCGAAGCGGTCGGTGCGCTTCACCTCCTTGCGGTCGATGTACTGCTCCGGCTCGAACCCCTTCACCTCGCAGGCGAAGCGGACCTTGAAGTCGGTGGCGTCGAACTGGGTGATCGGGCCCGCGCCGCTGGTGCCGCCCAGCAGGGCCTCCCACGTGGACGCCACGTCCAGCCCCACGGGCGTCAGCAGCCCGGTGCCCGTGATCACGACTCGGCGATTCATCAACCGCTCCGTTTCCCGAATCTCGCGGTCTCCGGACCATCAGCCTGGAGACCGCCGTCAGCGCCGTCCAGCGGGGGACGGCGGCGAAAAAACGCGTGCCGCGAGCCCGGGGTGCGGGAGCGCGGCACGCGGAAGAGACCCGCGCTCAGGAAGCCTGGGCGTGGCTCTGGATGTACTTGATGGCGTCGCCGACGGTCTGGAGCTTCTCGGCCTCCTCGTCCGGGATCTCCATCCCGAACTCCTCCTCGAACGCCATCACCAGCTCCACCGTGTCGAGCGAGTCGGCGCCCAGGTCCTCCACGAACGAGGCCTCCGGGGTCACCTTCTCGGGCTCCACGCCCAGCTCGTTGATGATGATGTCCTTGACCTTCTGCTCGATGTCCGCCATTGCGATCTGCTCCTGAAAGGGTTCTTCGCGTCCGTCGCTTTGCGTTTCTCTCGGGGCCTTCGCATCAGTCCGGGGGCCGCCCGCCCGCCCTACATCACCATCCCGCCGTCCACCACCAGCACCTGCCCGGTGATGTACGACGCCCCCGGCCCCGCCAGGAAGCGGACGGCCGGAGCGATGTCCTGCGGCCGGCCCAGCCGGCCCAGCGCGATCTGCTGCATCAGCGCGTCGCGCGCCGCCTCGGGGAGCTCGGCGGTCATGTCGGTCTCAATGTACCCCGGGGCCACGGCGTTGACCAGAACCCCCCGGCTGGCCAGCTCTTTCGCCACGCTCTTGGTCAGGCCGATGAGCCCGGCCTTGCTGGCGGCGTAGTTCGACTGCCCCTTGTTGCCGGTGATCCCCACCACGCTGGTGATGTTGATCACCCGCCCGTGGCGGCGCTTCATCATCCCGCGGCTGGCCGCGCGGATGGTGTTGAAGGCCCCGCGCAGGTTGGTGTCGACCACCGCGTCCCAGTCCTCGTCCTTCACCCGCATCAGCACGTTGTCGCGCGTCACGCCGGCGTTGTTGACCAGCACGTCGAGGCTGCCCATCTCCTCCTCGACCCGCTTGACCAGCGCGTTCACGGCCTCGGAGTCGGCCACGTCGCAGCCGTAGCCGCGGTGCCCCTCGCCGGAAAGACCCTGGGCCGCCTGCTGCGCGCGCGCCTCGTCGCGGGCCACGACGGCCACCTTCGCGCCGGCGCCGGCCAGCTCCTCCGCGATCGCCAGCCCGATCCCGCGCGAGCCCCCCGTCACCAGCGCCACCTGCCCCTGTAGCTCCACCGTGCTCGTCTCCGGTTCTCGTTCTTCAGACAGCATCTGCAACGGCAACTTCAACTGCGCGATGCGGGCGTGTCCCCCGCTGCGCGGGGGCCGGGCTGCGCGCGCCGTAGGCAACGATACTGCTGTTGCCAACGGCGCCGGGCCCCCGGCGCGCCCGTCATTCCCGCGATTCCGCCAGCGTCTGTGCGAGCGCGCCGGTGTCCCGGCCCTCCGGGCGCGCATCCCTCACGCAACTCAGCGCCGCCACGGCTTTTTTCATCTCCCCTCCCCTGCGCAGCGGGGGAGGGGGCCAGCCCGCGGCCGCGCCGATGCCCGCCGTCCGTGCCTCCCGCCTCACCCCTGCCCCACCCCCGCGGCCGTCTCCATGAAGGCGCGCACCTGGGCGGCGGTGCCGAGCTCGGTGCCCATCTCGGTGGCGGCGGGGTCGATGCGCTTCAGCATCCCCCGCAGCACCTTGCCGGTGCCCACCTCCAGGAAGCGCGTCACGCCCAGCTCCAGCATCGTGCGCACGGCGTACGACCAGCGGACGGCGCTGGTCAGCTGCTCGATCAGCAGCCGCCGCGCCTCGTCGGCGTCGCTCACCGCGCGCGCCGTCACGTTGCTGATCACGGGAAAGGCCGGCGCGCGGAACTCCACCGACTCCAGCTGCGCCTGCAAGCCCGCCTCGGCCACCGCCATCAGCGGCGAGTGGAACGCGCCGGAGACGTTCAGCGGCTGCACCTTCTTGGCGCCCGCCTCCTTCAGCATGCTGGCGGCGCGGTGCACCGCGTCGGCGTCGCCGCTGATCACCACCTGGCCGGGCGTGTTGAAGTTGGCGGGCACGACGACCGAGGCGTCCGCCGATGCCTCGCGGCAGACGCCCTCGACCACGTCGTCGTCCAGCCCCAGCACCGCGGCCATCGCCCCCGGCCGCTGCCTGCCGCTCTCGAACATCAGCTCGCCGCGCAGGCGCACGGTGCGCAGCGCGTCGCCCAGGCTCAGCGACCCGGCGGCGTGGTAGGCGCTGAACTCGCCCAGCGAGTGCCCCGCTGCGCAGACCACGTCCAGGTCGACGGCGCGGATCACCGTCCACACGGCGGCGCTGTGCGCCAGCAGCGCGGGCTGCGCGTTGCGGGTGAGCGTCAGCTCGTCCTCGGGGCCCTCCCAGCACAGCCTGGAGAGCGAGAAGCCGAGCGCGTCGTCGGCCTCCTCCCACACGTGGCGCGCCTCGGGAAAGGCATCCGCCAGGTCCTTCCCCATTCCCACCGCCTGCGACCCCTGCCCGGGGAACAGCAGGCCGATCCGCTCTCCCGTCATCCCCACCCTTGTCGTCTGAATGATCGTGCGCGATTCGAGCTATCGTGCCGCGTCGGCAATAGATCCTTCGGCCTGCAACCCACGGTGAAGACGCTTACTTCGATCTGACCGGCCTCAGGACGACGTCCCGGAGGGATTCGCCACCCGCTGAAGAGACCGCGGCCACGCGAAGTCCGCGAAGGCGGGCTGTGCGTCGTCGTAGCCGCGACTTCAGTCGCAAACGTCTCCCCCGCCGAGTGCCGACCGACCGTCGCCGTCCCTACATCCGCACCACGTTGGCGGCCCAGGTGAAGCCGGCGCCGAAGGCCACCATCAGCACCAGCGACCCCTCGCCCACGCGCCCCTGCTCCACCGCCTCGTCGAGCGCCACGGGGATCGATGCGCTGCTCATGTTCCCGTAGCGGTCCACGTTGACGAAGACCTTCTCCTGCGGGATGCGCGCGTACTTGGCGGTCGCGTCGATGATGCGGACGTTGGCCTGGTGCGGCACCAGCAGGTCCACGTCGTCGCCGGTGACGCCGGCGCGCTCCAGCGCGTGCCCGGCCGCGTCGCACATCGAGCGCACGGCGCTCTTGAAGACCTCGGCGCCCGCCATCTTCACGTAGTGGCTGCGCTCGTCCAGCACCGCGATGTCCAGCGGGATCTTCGCGCCGCCACCCGGGCGGTAGAGGAGCTCGGCCAGCGTCCCGTCGCTCTTGAAGTAGCCGGACAGGATCCCGCGCCCGTCGCCGTCGGCCGCCCGGATCACCGCCGCGCCCGCGCCGTCGCCGAAGAGCACGCAGGTGGCGCGGTCGGTCCAGTCGATGATCGACGACATCTTCTCGGTGCAGATCAGCAGCACCGTCTCGGCCTGCCCGGCGGCGATGTGCGCTTCCGCGAGAGAGAGGCCGTAGAGGAAGCCGGAGCAGGCGCTGGCGTAGTCGTAGGCCGCGGCGTTGGCGGCGCCCAGCAGCGCCTGGATGTCGCACGCGGTGGAGGGGAGGAGCCGGTCGGGAGTGGCGGTGGAGACCAGGAGGATGTCGACGTCGCCGGCGGTGATCCCCGCCCGCTCCATGGCGATGCGGGCCGCGGCGGCGCCCATGTCGGCCGCGCCGGTGTCCTTGTCGGCGATGCGGCGCTCGCTGATGCCGGTGCGCGAGCGGATCCACTCGTCGCTCGTCTCCACCATCGACTCCAGGTCGTGGTTGGTGACGACGCGCGGCGGGCTCCACCGGCCGGTGCTGACGATGCGGGCCCGGGCGGGCCGTGCTGCCTGGATCATCTCTCTTCACCCGTCCCGGCCAGGTCTCCCAGCCGCTTGGCGATGTGTTCCACCATCCTGCGCTCCACGCCCCGCGCGGCAACCCCGATGCCGTTGCGGATGGCCTGCGGCGGACTGCCGCCGTGCGCGATCACCACCACCCCGTTCACGCCAAGAAGGGGCGCCCCCCCGTAGGTCGAGTAGTCGAGCCGCGCGTACAGCCGCTTGAGGTCCAGCCGCACCCCCTGCTGCTCCATCTCGCGCTTCAGCTCCTCGGCCATGAAGCCCGCGATCGACTCGTAGAACTTGAGCAGCACGTTCCCCACGAAGCCGTCGCACACCAGCACGTCGCAGGCGCCGCGGATCACCTCGCGCCCTTCCACGTTGCCCACGA
The DNA here is from genome assembly GCA_036377595.1 of Longimicrobium sp. NCBI lineage: Bacteria > Pseudomonadati > Gemmatimonadota > Longimicrobiia > Longimicrobiales > Longimicrobiaceae > Longimicrobium > Longimicrobium sp. The sequence goes on from DASUYB010000145.1 coordinate 40,314, forward strand.
AGTTGAGCGTGGGCGAGTCGGCCAGGAGGCCGTAGGTCTCCAGTGTCTGCTCGTTCCCCTTCCCCGGCTCGGTGCCGATGTTGAGCAGCCCCACGCGCGGGTCGTCCACGCCCATCAGGTCCTGGGCGTAGATGGTGCCGAGGTGCGCGAACTGGAGGAGGTGCTGGGGGCGCGTGTCGACGTTGGCGCCCATGTCGATGAGGAAGACGGTGCCCACCGCGCTGGGGATGGGCGAGCCCACGGCGGGGCGGTCGACCCCGGCGATGGGGCGCAGCATGAGCACCGCGGCGGCCATCACCGCCCCGGTGGACCCCGCGCTCAGGAAGGCGTCGGCCTCGCCGCGCTTGACCAGGCGGGTGCCGACCACGATGGAGGAGTTCTGCTTGCGGCGCACGGCCGTGGTGGGCGCCTCGCCGGGGTCGATGACCTCGGGGGCGTGCACCACCTCGATCCGCGAGCGGTCGGCGTCGGGGTGGCGGGCCAGCTCGGCCTCGACCACCGCGCGGTCGCCCACCAGCACGACGGTGATGTCGGGCCGGTCGTGCAAAGCTCCGACCGCGCCTTCGACCTCGATGGCCGGGGCACGGTCGGAGCCCATCGCGTCTACCGCGATCCGCATCTTTACCTGTGTGGGAGGTTCGCTCAGAACTCTTCCACTTCAACGCGCTGCTGCTTCCGGTAGTACCCGCAGTTGGGGCACACGCGGTGCGGCTGGTGCGGGTCGCCGCACTGGGGGCACGCGTTCACGGTCGGCATGGCGGCCTTCACGTGCGTGCGGCGCTTGCGCTGGCGCTGCTTGCTCTGGCGTCTCTTCGGTACGGCCATCTGTCGCCTCTATCCCGGCTGGGCTCTGAAAGGTTCAGTCGAACTTGACGTTCTTCAGCGCGTTCCACGGGCTCTCGGCCGCTTCGGGAACACACTCGCACGCCCCCTCGTTGAGGTCCTTGCCGCAGGTGGGGCACAGCCCCGGGCAGTCCTCCCGGCAGAGCGTGAACTCCGGCGCCTGCAGCAGCACCTGCTCGCGGACGGCGCCCGTCAGGTCCAGGTCGTCGCCGCGCGCGGGAAGCGGGTAGACCTCGCCGTCGTCCACGTCTTCCGCGTCCTCCTCGGGCGGGGCGAACAGCAGGTCGACGTGCTCGTCCACCTCCTGCTCGACGGGCGCAAGGCAGCGGCGGCAGGCCTGCCGCACCCGCGTGCGGAGGGTGCCGCGCACCAGCACGCCGTCGCCCACCGACCTCGCCGACAGGTCCACGTCCAGCGGCTCCACCAGCTCCACCCCGGTGTCGTTCCACATCGGGTGGTCGGCCGGAACCTGCTCCCGCAGATAGACTTCTCCGCGGTCCACGCCCGCGAGGTTCAGATGCAGCATAAACCAGAAAACTATCCCGAAAACCGCCCTTTGTCAACCAAGGGCCGGGGTTCCGGGAGGATGATACCCCGCGTCGGCGCGTCCGTGCGCTCCGTCCGCTGAACGGCGCTCACAACCTCGCGCTCTCCGCGCTTTGTCGCAAGCCTCCGACCATCTCTGTCTCACGCGGAGACGCGGAGGCGCGGAGGAAAAGACGAGGGCTCTCACGGAGGGCACAGAGGTCACGGAGAGATCATTCCAGCTCAGGGAACCTGGTCGACACATCCCATGCCGATCCCAAGCTGACGTCATCCTGAGGCCGGCCAGACCGTAATCAGCGTCTGCGCAATCGCTTGCAGGCCGAAGGATCTATCACCGCGGCAGCACGCGATTCGGTCGGACGCACCAATATTCTACCCCGGGTCGGTATTACAGGGGATTCGGATCAGGTGAACCAGGGGCGGCGGGCGCTGCGGGAGATCCACTCGCTGTAGCGGCGCCAGGCGTGCGTGGCCGCGAAGCCCCAGAGGATCGCGCCGGACAGCATCCCGATCGCGCGCTCCGCGGTGTCCATCGGCAGGAGCATCAGCACGGCGGCGGCGGCCAGGGGGACGAGGAAGAGGGAGACGGGATCGAGCTCCAGCTCCACCCGCAACTCCGTCCTGGTCCCCACCGTCGAGATGCGGCCGCCGCGCACCAGCCACGTGGTGGAGCCGCCGCTGGGAAGGAGCGCGCGAGCCACGCCGGGGCCGCGGAAGACGTACTCGTCCGGCGTCATCCGCAGCGTGCTGTTGCCGCGCCAGATCAGCTCCGTCTCGATCCCGCGCAGCACCGCCTGCGAGTCGGGGACGAGCGCGGGCTGGAACTCCACCACGCGCGAGATGCGGATCGGCTGCATCTCGGTCACCCTGCGGAGGCGCGGCGGGCGGCGGCGGCGATCCGCGCCCTGTAGCCCTGCCACGCGCCCCAGAAGTGCATCCCCGTGAGCCCCAGGAAGATGGTGAGCAGCACGGCCTTCGTAAGCGGCAGCATCGGGGCGACCAGAATGATCAGCGTGAGGATGAGCGGCTCGAGATAGACGCGCGGCGGCATCCAGATCTCCATCTGCAGCCGCGCGGCGGGAGATTCGCCGCCGAGCGAGAGGACGCCCCCGTCCACCGGAAGGCGCTCGCCGCCGCGCAGCTCGAACAGGAAGCTGGGCGGATCGTCGTCGTAGAACTCCACGCAGTCGTCGCGGACGTGCACCACGTCGTTGCCGGCGCGGAGCATCTCGTTCCCCACGGCGGCGAGGATCGCGTCGGCGGGCGCGTCCACGGGTGGGTCGAGCGTGAGCTCGCGGGTGACGTGGATCCGCGGCAGCACGCCGCGATTGCCGTTCTGGGCCGCGATGGCGCTCATTCTCCGATCCTGCCGCGTCATGGCCGCTCGGCGCGGCGCGCCGCCTCGGCCACCAGCGCCTCGTACGACTGGTGCGCGTGGACGTACAGGAGCCAGGCGCCGCTCGCGAGCGAGAGGAGTCCGGTGATGCGCAGCCACGCCGGGATCGCCGCGACGCAGAGGATCGCGGCGAGGCCGAGCGCCGCCAGGAACCACGCCGCGCTCATCCAGAGCTCCAGCCGGATGCCGCCCTGCGCGTCGAACGTCACCGTCCCGCCGACGATCAGCGGGCTGAGCCGCCGTTCGCCGTACGTCGCGGGAGTGAACCAGTCCGCGCCGGCGAACTGCACCCGTCCGGGCGTCTGGCTGATGGAGGCGCTCCCGCATCTCCGCAGCGCGCTTGCCACCTCGTCGAGCACCCGCTCCGGCGCGGCGGCCAGGGGCGGCGAGAAGGCGAACGCGCGGACGATGCGGATCGGGCTCCCGTCGGGGAGGCCGAGCTGCGCCTGCAGCGACTTACCGGCGCTCATCGTCGTCGTCCACCAGCACCATCGACAGCACCCAGGAGACCAGGCTGATCACCACGGAGCCGACCAGCGCGGGGACGAAGCCGTCGACGGTGAAGTCGTAGCCGAAATGGCGCGACAGGAAGCTGGTGAGCAGCAGCATCAGCGCGTTGATGATGAAGATCGCCAGCCCGAGCGTCAGCACGATCACACCGCACGCCAGCCCCTTGACGATGGGGCGGACGAGCGCGTTCACCAGCCCGAAGATGAGCGCCACCACCAGCAGCGTCTTGAACCCACCGGAGTAGTGGATACCGGGGACGAAGTGCGCCGCGGCCCACACGGCGGCGGCGGTGATCAGCCAGCGGAGGATGAGTTTCACGGCACGGACGCGGGTCCAGGTGATCGGGACGGCATGCGGGTCGAAGTAAATCTACGAAACCGAACGTCTGCGAGTTGCACAAGCCCTCGCGCGGACAAGCCTATCCTAACTGCAATCTCACGCAGAGTCAGCAGAGTCAGCAGAGGAACTCAGTACCGGGGTTGGTTCTCTGCTGACTCTGCTGACTCTGCGTGAGCCAACAAGACAATCGGCCCCGCCTCCGATGCCTGGAAGCGGGGCCGATGCATGGCGGCGCGTAAGATCAGCCGACCAGCTCGAGGCCGCTGAAGAAGAAGGCGATCTCGATCTCCGCGTTCTCGTCGCTGTCGGAGCCGTGGACGGCGTTCCGGCCCTTGCTCTCCGCGTAGAGCTTGCGGATGGTGCCGTCGGCCGCCTCGGCGGGGTCGGTGGCGCCGATGGTGTCGCGCCACTTCTGCACCGCGTTCTCCGCCTCCAGCGCCAGCACGACGGACGGGCCGCTGGACATGAACTCGGTCAGCTCGCCGTAGAACGGCCGCTGCGCGTGCACCTCGTAGAACTTGCGCGCCTGCGGCATGGAGACCTGCGTGAGCTTCATCCCCAGGATGCGGAAGCCGGCGTCCTGGAGGTGGGCGATGATCTTCCCGGCATGGCCGTTCTGCACGGCGTCGGGCTTGATGATGGCGAAGGTACGGGACATCGGATGGTTCGTCTCGGTTGAAAGTTGGGAAGAGAAGTCCTAAGTCCTGGGTCCTAAGTCCTAAGTTGAAAAGCACTTCACTTAGGACTCAGGACTTGGGACTCAGGACTTCTCTTCATGGGAACGCGAACAGCTTGCGCAGGATGTCGCCCCGCGTGAGGAAGCCGGTGAGCTTGCCCTCGCTCACGACGGGCAGGCGCTCGATGTCCTTGCTGACCATGATCGACATCACCTCGGTGAGCGCCTGGTCCTCGCTCACGCAGATCACCGAGCGGCTCATCACCTCGCGCACGGGGGTGTCCTTGAGCGACGCCGGGCTCTCCCCCGTGGTCTTCTGCACCACCGGGAGGAAGAAGCGCATCAGGTCGCGGTCGGTCACCATCCCCAGCACGCCGCGCTCGTCGTCGACCACCGGCACCGCGCGCAGCTTGTGGTCGGCGACCAGGTCGAGCACCTCGCGCACCGTGGCCGTGGGGCCCACGCGGTGCACGCGCTGCGTCATCACGTCGCGCACGGTCAGGCGCGGCTGGATGGTGATCTCGCGCACCCCGGGGATGGCCAGGATCTCCTCCGCCGAGCGCGCCGCCAGCATCGCGTCGACCACTTCGTCGCTGCGCAGCACCCGCGCGAGCGCCGCCACCGTCTGCAGGTACACCCCCGTCGCCGAGGGCGGGGCCAGGACGAGGACCACCACCTGCGCCGCCGGCTCGTCCCCCGCCGTCGCGGTCGCCAGCGGGACGGAGGCCACGCCGAGCGCGACCACCAGCTCGCGCACGGCGTCGGTGCGCACGTGCGGGAGGAGCACCCGGTCGCCCACGTGGATCAGGTCGCGAATGCGGCTCTCGGAGAACAGCCTGGCCAGCCGCTCGGGGTCGGCCACCGCGCCGGTGTCGATCAGCCGCTGCGCGAGCGCCGACACCGCGGCCTGCACGGTGTCGGCGGGAAGGGGAGCCACCACGTGCTCCGCGCGGAGGACCTCCGTCAGCCGGATCTCGCGCCCCCGCGGGGGAGGACCGCCGCCCTCGCTCAGAGTGCCTCCTGGATCAGCCCCACGACGTCCAGCGGCCGGCGCGCCACGCCGATGCCGTTGTCGCGGAAGGCCTGCATCTTCTCCTCCGCCGTTCCCGCGCTGCCGGAGATGATGGCGCCGGCGTGGCCCATCCGCCGCCCCGGGGGCGCCGTCTGCCCGGCGATGAAGCCGACCACGGGCTTGCTCAGGTTCTCCTTCACGTAGCGCGCCGCGTCCTGCTCGTCGGTCCCCCCGATCTCGCCGATCATCACGACGGCCTTCGTCTCGGGATCGGCCTCGAACGCGGCCAGGCAGTCGATGAAGTTGGTGCCGTTGATCGGGTCGCCGCCGATCCCCACGCACGTGGTGGTGCCGATCCCCGCCTGCTTGAGCTTGAAGACGACTTCGTAGGTGAGCGTCCCCGAGCGCGAGACCAGACCGACGGGGCCGGGCTCGGTGATGTGGCCGGGGATGATCCCCACCTTGCTCTTGCCGGGGGAGATGAGGCCCGGACAGTTGGGGCCCAGCAGCCGCGCGCCCTTCTCCATCACGTACGGGCGGACGCGCGTCATGTCGAGCACGGGCACGCCCTCGGTGATGGCCACGATGAAGTCCACCCCCGCGTCGGCCGCCTCGTACATCGCGTCGGCCGCGAAGGCGGGGGGAACGTAGATGACGGAGGTGTTGGCGCCGGTGGCCTTCACCGCGTCGGCCACGGTGTCGAAGATCGGCACCTGCCCCTCGAACGTCTGCCCGCCCTTCCCCGGGGTGACGCCCGCGACCACCTGCGTGCCGTACTCGATCATCTGCTTCGCGTGGAACGAGCCGTCGCGGCCCGTGATCCCCTGCACCACCAGCTTCGTGGAGTTGTCGATGAAGATGCTCACGAGGCGCGCGCTCCCTTCGCCAGTTCGACGGCCTTCTCCACCGCCTCGTCCATGTCGGTCAGCGCGGTGAAGCCCGCGTCGGCCAGGATCTTCACCGCGATCTCCTCGTTGGTCCCCGTCAGCCGGATGACGATGGGCACGTCGATGTGGATCTGCCCCATCGCCGTCACGATCCCGTTGGCCACGTCGTCCGTCCGCGTGATCCCCCCGAAGATGTTGAACAGGATCACCTTCACGTTGGGGTCGCCGGTGATGATGCGGAGCGCGTTGACCACCTTCTCGGGGTTCGACGAGCCGCCGATGTCCAGGAAGTTGGCCGGCTCGCCGCCGTAGTACTTCACCAGGTCCATGGTGGCCATCGCCAGCCCGGCGCCGTTCACCACGCACCCCACGTCGCCGTCGAGCTTGATGAAGGTGAGCCCAGCGTCGCGCGCCATCACCTCGGCCGGCGGATCGGAGCTCTCGTCGCGCAGCGCCTCGATGGCCGGCTTCCGGAAGAGCTCGTTGTCGTCGATGTTGAACTTGGCGTCGATCGCCTTCACCTCGCCCGCGGGGGTGGTGATGAGCGGGTTGATCTCGGCCAGCGAGCCGCCGGCCTCCACGAACGCCTTGTAGAGCTGCTGCAGGATCTGCGCGGCGGCGCGCTGCTGCCTGGCGTCGTCGTACAGCCGCGTGGCGAGATAGTAGGCCTGGTGCGGGAGGAAGCCGAAGCGCGGGTCGACCGCCAGCTTGGTGATCTTCTCCGGCTCCTTGGCCGCCACCTCCTCGATGTCGATGCCGCCGGCGGCCGACACCATCCACACCGGCGCCTTGGTGGCGCGGTCGAGGATGATGCCGACGTAGGCCTCGGAGGCGATCTCCTCGGCGGGGGCGACCAGCACCTTGTGGACGGTGAGCCCCTTGATCTGCATGCCGAGGATGGCGGCGGCCTTCTCCTTCGCCTCCTCGGGGCTCCTGGCCAGCTTGACGCCGCCGGCCTTGCCGCGGCCGCCGGCGTGCACCTGCGCCTTGATGACGACGGTGCCGCCCAGCCTGCGGGCGGCGGCCTCGGCCTCTTCGGGCGTGGTGGCCACCTCGCCCATGGGGACGGGGATCCCCTGGGCGACGAGCAGCTCCTTCGCCTGGTATTCGTGGATGTTCACGCGATTCTGCGTCCGCGCTGAAAGTGAAGTGAAGTCCTAAGTCCTGGGTCCTAAGTCCTAAGTGGTTTCGGTCCGTCCGCCGCGCTGGTGCGCTTTGGCATGCGCCGAACCAACTCAGGACTTGGGACTTAGGACTCAGGACTGTAAATCTCCGTCCCCGCCTCCCCCGCCACCGCTTCCCGCCCCTGGTCCAGCCGCGCGATCACGGCGCGGCGGCCGCCGCTGCGCACGAACGCAGCCGCGGCCTCGACCTTGGGCGCCATGCTCCCCTCGCCCAGCTCGCCGGCGCGGAGCAGCTCCTCCGCCTCGTCCACGGTGAGACGGCGGAGGGCGCGCTGGCGCTCCGTCCCCCAGCCGGCGTAGACCGCGTCGACGTCGGTGAGGATCACCAGCACCGCGGCGCCGATGTCGCGGCCCAGGATGGCGGCGGCGCGGTCCTTGTCGACCACCGCGTCCACCCCCTCCAGCCCCCCGCCCCACCGCGGGTCGGCGTAGACGGGGCATCCCCCGCCGCCGGCCGCGATGACGAGATGACCTTCGGCGACGAGCGAGCGGATCATCGGCCGCTCCACGATCTCCAGCGGCCGCGGGCTGGGAACCACGCGCCGCCAGCCGCCCTTCACCTCCGCCACGTCGCCGCCCATCTCGGCGGCCAGCGCGCGCGCCGTCTCCTCGTCCATCGTGCGGCCGATGGGCTTGGTCGGCCGCTCCAACTCGGGGTCCCGCGGGTCGACCAGAACCTGGGTGACGATGCTCACCACCTGGCGGTCGACGCCGGCGCGGCGCAGCGCGTTTTGCAGCGACTGCTGGATCATGTAGCCGATCCACCCCTCGGTCGCCGCCACCAGCACGCCCAGTGGGAGCGGCGGAACGAGGTGGCGCGCGTGCTCGTTGCGGATCAGCGCGTTCCCTACCTGCGGCCCGTTGCCGTGCACGATGGCGATGCGCCACCCGTCGCGCGCCAGCTCCACCACCGCGCCCAGGCTCTCGCGCGTGTGCCGGAACTGCTGGGTGATGGTCCCTTCCTCTCCCGGCTGCGCCAGCGCGTTGCCGCCCAGCGCGATCACGATGGTGTGCTCGTCCGCCACGGATCTCCGGGTGAAAATGAGGGCGACATTCTAAGCCGCCCCCGCGAGGGCGGCAAGCCGAATTCGTAGCAAGCGCTTAGCCCATGCGCCCGATGTGTCATAGGCCCCGCGCGCGGAACGTTTCCAGTGCACGTACCGACGTCCGGTCACCCCGCAGCGTGAGGATGAACCCATGACCCTGAAGCGTCTGACCTGTCGTGCCGGGTTGGTGCTGCTCCCGCTGGCCGCGGCGGCGTGCGCCGACCGCATGACCGCCGCCGACTCCAAGCCGCGGCCCTCGTCCATCGCCGAACTGCTGCAGGCGCGCGTGTCCTCGGTACAGGTGAGGGAACAGGCGAAGGGTTCGGGTGCGCGCATCCGGATCTGCAACTACGTCCAGATGGTGCCCGAGCACCCGCCCCTGTACGTGGTGAACGGCCGCAAGGTCTCGCACAACGACATCCACGCCATGGCGATCGATCCCGCGAAGATCGAGAACATGGAGATCATCAAGGGTCCCTCCGCGACGGAACGCTACGGCATCGAGGCGGTCAACGGCGTGGTGCTGATCACGCTCAGGCCCTGATCTGAGCCAATCTCCATCTCCATTCCAACGCGAACCCCTCGCCCGGCCTCGGCGCGAGGGGTTCGCAAACGAACGGGTCGGACCCGTCGGCGGGGTCGGGCGAATGGAATTCGCGGCAACCACGGCCCGAAGTCCGCCTTCGCGGACTCCCAGGAGAGATCTGCGCGAGAACCGAAATCTACCCGCGCCGACTGAGGTCCCCGGGTTGAAACCCGGGGCTGGAACTTCGGGAAGTCCGCCTTCGCGGACTCCGGGCCCAGTCATCCTGCCGCGATTCACACCTCGTCGTGATCGACGATGCCGCTTCTGAGCTCGTCGCAGATGCGGCGCGCGTCGGCTTCGCGGGCGCGGGAGACGGGGACGCGGATGACGCCTGCCATCGCGCGACGGCTGCCGTTTCGCTCGTAACGCACGCTGCTCACCGTCAGTTCCATCACGGGGAGCGGGAGATCGGTCAACATCCTCGCGCCGGTCAGCCACCCCTTGTCGCTCCCCAGCTGCCGCACGTCGCCGTCGATCTCCACCGCGTTGCGGCGGACGATGACGCGGCCGCCCGCCTGCGGCACGCGCTTCCGCATCCGCGCGGCCAGGACCAGCGCCACCGCGAACGCGATCGCGGCGATCAGCGGCGCGCCGATCAGCGAGTAGCGCCACGATCCTGTGAAGATCCACGGGACCACGCCGCCGAACGCCGCGCCGAGCAGCGCCGGCTCCCACGCGCCGCGCCTGCGGCGGTCGGCCTCCTGCTCCACGAACGCGCGCCACTCGTCGGGCGCCAGCGTCCACTCGCCGAGCAGCGCGTCGGCGCGGATGGGGGCGTGCTTCTTCGGCTTCCGCGCGACCTTCGGCGCCGTGGCCTCCTGCCCGGCGAGCGCGCGCTTCTCGTCCGCCCGCAGCTGGCGCTCGATGGCGACGGTGAGCGCGATCGAGGCGGCCATCAGCACCGCGCCCGCGGTGATGAAGCCCGCGGTCACGCGCAGCGGCTCGTCGTAGCCGATGGCGAAGAAGCCGAACAGCGCCGTCCCCGCGCCCGCCACGAACAGCGCGATGCAGAACAGCACCACCAGCGCGGGAACGCGGCGGACCAGCGTCTTCAACGCCTCACTCATCCTCGCCCTTTTCATCGTGCGCGCCCAGCGCCCGCGGCGCCTCCTCACCCTTGTTCGGCACCTTGCGAACCAGCGCTTCCGCCACCTGCAGCGCCTCGGCCTCGCGGCCGCGCGCGACGGGGACGTGGATGCGGTGGTCGATCGTGCTCGTCTTGCCCTGCACGGTCCACGCGGTCCGCCGCACGAGCTCCAACTCGGGGACCGGCAGGTCGTCGCGCAGGCGCGCGGCGGTGAGCCAGCTCCCGTCACCGTTCAGCGCGCGCGTCGCGCCGTCGACCTGCACCGCGCCGTGGCGGATGACGACGTGCGCGCCGCTTCGCGGGACCCGCGTCTGCCAGCGGCGCGCGTCGACCAGCGTCCACACGCAGGCGATCAGGCCCAGCAGCGCGCCGCTGGCGATCGAGATCTTCCATGGCACCTGCAGGAGATACGGGAGCAGCCCTGCGAGGGTCGCGGCGACGAGCGTGTTGTATCCCGCCCTGGACCGCATGAACCTCGCGCCGTGGTCGTTGTACGCGCGCCACTCGTCCGGCGCGAGCGTCCACTCCGCCAGCACCGGGCCCGCGTTGCGGGGCGGCTCGCGGCTCGGGGGCTCCGGCGAAAGGTTGATGGACAGCGAGCCAATCACGATGCCGAAGACCGCCATCATGATCCCCAGGCTGTCGTCCACCGTGACGTCTCCGGGCGCGCGGGGGCCGCCGATCACCCCGAAGCCGTACAGGGCCCGGCCCACGCCCGCGACGAAGAACGCCACGGCGAAGACCAGGCCGGCGCCGCCCAGCGGCGTCAGCCGTCTCATGACGCACCCGCCGTCGCCACGGCCGCGCCCCACCTCCCCGCCGCGAACGACGCCGCCAGTGTGCGCGCCTCGTCCAGGATGCGCATGTCCCAGCTGCTGGTGAGCTTCCCCGGGAAGGCGATGGTGTTCAGCGGGAGGACCAGGAGGATGGACCCGAGGACGTTGTGGAGGCTGCTGGCGGGAGATCGCATCGCTCGGCCGGTGGCGGTGGGCGGCGTGGAACGGATGGCGATGGGAATCTAACGCGATCCGCCACCCGCGTGCTCACCTCCGCGTCGACAGACGGAAATGTGCTCGCGGAACAGATGATGCTATCAGGGGCCGCGGAAATCACAGACTGGTTACCCTGAAGGAAGGAGTTTTCGATGCGAGCCAGACCAACCTCGGCCGCGTGGCGATGCCTGGGCGCCCTGGTATTGGCGGCGCTCCCGGCGACCACCCTCGCTGCGCAGGTACGCGCCGTCCTCCCCGCGGGCAGCGTCATCATCGTCCGGACGACTTCGCCGCTGGAATCGGGCACGGCGCGGGTCGGAAACACGTTCGAGACGGTGGTGGCCGACTCCGTCGGCGTCGACAACTACACCGTGATCCCGGCGGGAAGCCGGATCCGCGGGGTGGTGACCTTCACCCAGGCCGCGGACGCGCAGCGCTCGGGCGTCATGGAGGTCGACTTCGACCGGCTGACCCTGCCGAACGGAACGGTGTACGCCCTGCGCGGGAAGCTGACCAGCACCGACCCCGCCGAGCGGCGCCAGATCGAGGCGCAGGGCGACCCGCGGGTGGTGCTGGTGGGCGGGCGCGGCGGCGTGGGCGCGGCGATCGCCGGCGCCGGCTCCGAGCGGAGCCCCGCCTCGGGGATCCTGGCGGCGCTGGGCACGATGCTCTCGCAGGGCCGCGACGTCCGGGTGCCGGCCGGCACTCCGCTGGCGGTGCAGCTGGAACAGCAGCTGGTGCTGAATCGCCGCGGTGCCGCGCGGGCGCCCGACGCCTTTACCCTCTATACCGCGGCCGACCGGATCCGCGCGGCCCAGCAGGCGCTCGCGCGGCTGAACTACTACCGCGGCCCGCTCACCGGCCAGCTCGACGACGCCACGCAGCGCGCCCTGTTCGAGTTCCAGGTCGACCGGGGGATCATGGCCACCGGGAACCTCGACGGCAGGACCGCGGAGGCGCTCGGCATCTCCGGCGGGGCGGGCGCCGCGGACGGCGCGGTCCTCTCGGCCGAGGAAGCGTCTCTCCTGCGCCGGGCGGCGCAGGCCCTGGTGGGGCGCTACCGCCAGGAGCTGGCGGTCGGCGCCACCGGGCGGCTCGACGCGCGGCGGAGCTACGGCGCGGACGAGATCGAGCTGTGGTTCGCGCTTTCCGGCTTCGCGGACAACGCCTCGCTGTACGAGCAGCTCGTCCGCGTCTCCGGGAACGCCGAGGCGTCCGAGGCGGCGGGGGCGGCGCTGGTCTCGGCGGCGCGGCGGGTCGACGCCGCCATGCAGCGCTCGCGCACCTCGCAGCAGGTCCAGGGCGCCTGGTCGTCGATGCGCGCCCCGCTCTCGCGCCTGGACCCCGCCTACCGGTAGCGGCGTCCCCGCGTCACGCGGCGCAGGACGCGCCGGGCGGCCCTCGCCGCCCGGCGCGCTTCGTTCGCGTCCCGCGCGAGCCGCCGGGCCCGCGTCTCATATCATACGAATGGCTGTGCGCTCGATTGGATCTGATGAGAACAGTCTCACACGGAGGGAACGGAGGAAACGGAGGATTTGCTCATCATCTCCGTTTCCTCCGTTCCCTCCGTGTGAGTCATTCTGTTGGTCCGATTGCACAACCAATCCGCGGATTCGGTCTCAATGCCCCACGCTGGCTCCGCCGATCCCCTGCGACTGCAGCCACCCCTCCATCTCCGCGCGGATCTGCTGGAGACGCTCGGGGGTGCGCGCCTCGTAGCGGGCGACGAGGACGGGCTCGGTGTTCGACGCGCGGATCAGCCCCCAGCCGTCGCCGAACAGCACGCGCGCGCCGTCGACGTCGATCACCTCGTGCCCCTGGCGGAAGTGCTCCACCGCGCGCGCCACGATCGGGAACTTGGTCTCCTCCGTGGCCGGATAGCGCAGCTCGCTGGTGGAGACGAACTTCGGGAAGGTGTCGACCCACTCCGAAAGCGTCCCCTGCCGCCGCGCCACCATGTCGATCAGCAGAAGGGCGCCGTACAGCGCGTCGTCGAAGCCGTAGTAGTTGTCGCCGAACATGATGTGGCCGGAGAGCTCGCCGGCCAGCAGCGCGTGCTCCTCCTTCATCCGCTTCTTGATCAGCGAGTGCCCGGTCGCGTTGAGGACGGGGACGCCGCCGTGCGCCTCCAGCACCTCGGGAAGCGCCTGCGTGCACTTCACGTCGAACACCACCTTCTGCCCCGCCCCGCGCTTCTCCAGCAGGTCCAGCCCGTACAGCAGCAGCAGCGTGTCGCCGCGCACGATGCGGCCCCGGTCGTCGATGGCGCCGATGCGGTCGGCGTCGCCGTCGAACGCCACGCCCAGGTCCGCGCCCGTCTCCTTCACCTTCGCGATGATGTCGGCGAGGTTCTTGTCGACCACGGGGTCGGGGTGGTGGTTCGGGAACGTCCCGTCGCTCTCGCAGAAGATGGGGACCACCTCGACGTTCTCGCCCAGCGCGCGCAGAAGGTCTACGGCGACGACGGCGCCGGTGCCGTTGCCGCAGTCGACCACCACCTTCACCGGCCGGGCGATCCGGAACTTCGCGGCGAGCTCGCGCACGTACGTCTCCAGCACGGCGCGGTTCTCGGCGCGCCCCTCGCCCGTCTCGTAGTCGTCCTGCTGGATGATCCGCAGCACCTCCTGGATCATCTCGCCGTAGATGGAGCCGCCGCGGATGGCCATCTTGAACCCGTTGTACTGCGGCGGGTTGTGCGAGCCCGTCACCTGCAGCCCGCCGTCGGTCTCCCAGTGCGCCATGGCGAACGAGTGCGCGGGCGTGGGGACGAGCCCGACGTCGATGACCTGCGCGCCGGCGGCAATCATCCCGCGGCGGACGGCGTCGGCCAGCTCGTTGCTGCTCAGGCGGTTGTCGCGGCCGAGGGCGAGGACCGGCGAATCCGTCCCCAGCTTGCGCCGCACCAGCGTGGTGAAGCCGCGGCCGATGGACTCGGCCACCTCGGGCGTGACGTCGGTGCCCACCACGCCGCGGATGTCGTACTGCCGGAAGATGTGCGGATTGACCATCCCAGGTTCCAATCTCGAAAGAAAAAAGCAAGGGGCGCCCTCCCGGCGGCGGGAAGGCGCCCGTCTCGTCGCCGGGCTAGCTGTTGCGCACCACGGCGATGGCCTCGATCTCCACCGCCACGTCGCGCGGGAGGCGGGCGGCCTGCACGGTGGAGCGCGCCGGCTTGTGGTCGCCGAAGTGGCGGCCGTAGACCTCGTTCATGGCCGCGAAGTCGTCCATGTCGCGCAGGAACACCGTCGTCTTTACCACGGTGGAGAGGTCGGCGCCCGCGGCCCGCAGCACCGCGGCCACGTTCTGCATCACCCGCTCCGTCTGCGCGGCGATGTCGCCGTCCTCCAGCTGCATGGTGGCCGGATCGAGGGGGATCTGCCCCGCGGTGAACACCAGCCCGCCGGCGATCATCCCCTGGCTGTAGGGGCCGATGGCCGCGGGCGCCTGGTCGGTCTGGACCTGCTCGAGATACGATGCCATGACGGAGATTTCCCCGGGTTGATGGACGTCTGCTGATCCTGCATCCGCGCGGAGGCCCTCACCCCGCGCCTTGGAGCTCGCCCTCTCCCGATAACGGGAGAGGGTGGGAGATCCGCTCCCCGCGCTGTGTGCTCCCCTCCCCTGCGCAGCGGGGGAGGGGCCGGGGGAGGGGGCCTGCCCGCGGCCACGCAAATCTTCGCGAGCCGGGCGGATTCACCCCCGGCAGTCGCGGTTTTGCTGCTACTCCGCCACCATCGCGCCCTCTCCGGCTCGCTTAGGCTCGCCACCTCTCCCGTACCGGGAGAGGTAGCCGACGCGGCATTCGCGTGAGCCCGCGACGTTGGTTCAATCCGCCACCATCGCGCGGAGCTCGTCGGGGGTGACGACGGCGACGCCGGGCTTGGCGACCTCGATCCCCGCGGCGAGGTTGGCGAGCACGGCGGCTTCCTCGATGCTCGCGCCCGCGGCCAGGGCGACGGCGACGAAGGCCGTCACCGTGTCGCCCGCGCCGCTGACGTCGAACACCTCGCGGGCCACGGTGGGGATGCGGAAGGTGGCGGGCGCGCCCTCGGAGCGCAGCGCCATCCCCTCCTCGCCCAGCGTCAGCAGCAGGTGGCGCGCGCCGACGCGGCGGCGGGCGTCCTCCAGCCACGCGTCGTCGTCCGGCCGCACCCGCGCGCCCAGCGCGGCGCCCAGCTCCAGCGCGTTGGGCTTGAACACCGTGGCCCCGCCGAATTCCATGAAGTTGCGGAACTTGGGGTCGACCACGCTGGGAACGCCCCGCTCCGACGCGGCGGCGAGCGCGGCGCGGATCACCGCCGGCGCCAGCACGCCCTTGTTGTAGTCTTCCAGCACCAGCGCGTCACTCGCCTCGACCGCCGCGCGCACCGCGTCGCAGAGCTCGCCCGCGCAGTCGTCCGGCAGCTCGTCGGCGTGCTCGCGGTCGAAGCGAACCACCTGCTGGTGCTTGGCGACCACGCGCGTCTTGGTCGTGGTCGGCCGGTCGCCGCGCTCCACCAGGCGCGCGTGGATCGCGCCGCCGTCCATCTCCGCCAGCGCGCGGCGGATCTGCCGGCCGCTCTCGTCCGCGCCCACGTAGCCCACGAGATGGACCTCCGCGCCGAGCGCGGCCACGTTGGCGGCGACGTTGGCCGCGCCGCCCAGCGCGAACCGCTCCTCGGTGACGTGGACCACGGGGACGGGCGCCTCGGGGGAGATGCGCGAGACGGCGCCGACCAGGTACACGTCGAGCATCACGTCGCCGGCCACGGCCACGCGCAGGCCGCGCGCCCGCTCCAGGATGTCGTCCAGCCGCGCGCGTGTGAGCCGTTCCATCTCCCCCTGAAGTGCCGGTGCCGCCCGGCTGCCCGGCCGGGAAAGAGGGCGCGGAATCTACCCGCGGCGGCGGGGGGTGTAAAGAAGCCGTCCGCTCCGCGCGGGACTCCCCGCCGCCCGCGCGCGGCGCTACCTTTCACGCGTTCCGCATCGCCCCACCGCAGTCCCATCTCCCTCGTCTCCTTCATGCGCAGAACGCTCGACCTGGTCGTGGCGGCCGTGATCGTGGTCGGCGGCGGCGTGCTGGCCGCCTCGGGCACGCTGTCGCGCCTCTTCCGCCGCGACGAGCCCGTGGCCGCCGCGCCCACCACCTCCGCGCCGCTCGGGGCGATGGAGGAGCTGTTCGGCGCCGCCCCGCCGCCCGCGTTCCGCACCATGCGCCGCGACGAGATCCTGGAGATGTCGGGCGAGGTGATGCGCCGGCACGCGTACACCGTCGGCCAGATGGACCGGTGGCGCTCCGTCGTAAGCGACAGCGTGGTGATGAACGTGCCGCAGCCGCCGGGCCCGGGCGCGGCGCAGTCGCAGCTCGGCGAGTTCCGCCTGCGCGGCGCGATGGACCTGTTCCGCGACGCGTGGGGATACCGGCTGATGGTGAGCGGCCCGGCCGCCCGCGCCGAAGCCTCGACCCGCGTGGTGGAAATCACCGGCGTGCAGGGCCGGCTCTTTCCGCTCGCCGTGGGGAACCGGCTGCGCTTCCGGGCGGTGGAGCACGGCAGCGTGGAGCTCGCCGGCCGCGTCCGCCCGGAGGCGAAGGTGGTGACGTACGAGATGCGCGTGACCGGCATGGACCGGCAGGCGTACTCCGCGTCGACGCCCGCCGTCCCCGGCCCCGTCTACGTGATCGACCTGCAGGCGTCGGCCGGCGCGCCCGACGAGAGCCGGCACGTGCAGGTGCACTACGCGCCCGCGCTGGGCGCCGCCGTGCGCATCCGCACCCTGGGCGAGGGGCCGGCGACGGAGGAGCGGCTGGTGTCGTGGGAGCCCGCGGCACGCACCGGGCCCTGACGAGCCCCGAATGCGCGCGATCCATCCCCACCCGCGGTCGCTCGGCAGCCGCGAGCTGCTGGCCATCCGCTGTCCGCGCTGCGGCCGCGAGGCGCGGCTCGAACCGCCGTCGTACGTGCTGGTGCGCGACGACGCGAAGGCGGCCGCCGCGGACCCGTCGCTCGCCGGCGTCTGGCGCGGTGGCGTGTACGAGGTGCTGCGCTACCCCGAGCTGGTCGGCTGGGCCGATCTCGTCCGCCTGCGGCGCCAGGCGAGGCCGTTCGGGATCTGCCGCTGCGGCAACTGCGGCTACCTGAACCGCCACCTGCTCGACTGGCCGCGCGAGGCCTTCTATGCCGTCTCCATCCGCGGCCGCACGCTGTGGATGCGCTCGCGCGAGCATGCCATCGCCCTGCGCGACTACGTCGCCGCGGAAGACCGGAACTCCGTCCCCGGCGCGCGCTTCATCTCCCGCGTGCCCAAGGAGTTCCTGGCCGCGCGCAACCGCGCCGAGCTGGTGAAACGCCTCGACAAACTGCTGGCCGAGGGCCCCGAGCCCCGCGCCGTCGCCTCGCGGCCGCGGCCGCGGCCGCGACCCGGGGACGAGACGCCGCGGCGGTGAGCGTCGCCGCCGGGCCCCGTGACGGGCGGGTAAACCCACGGCTGGAACGTTGGAAAGCCTCGCAAACCGCGCGAGGCTTCAACTGCTCGCTGGCGCGCCGGCGGCGCGGGTGGTTGCCGATCGCGCGATTGCCGGACCCGCAGCCTGCGCAGCAGGCTTCCCAATGTTCCAGCCGCGGGTTCACCCGCCCGTGCTGATCTCCGGCCTTCCGCAGCCGCCGGCCCTCGCATCCACGCGGGGCCGGCGGTATCGTTTCGGAGCGAAGCCGCTTCGGACCTCAGCCCACCGCCGGACCAATGGCCGAAACCACGCACTCGTTCCGTCCGTTGGGGTTCCAGCGCCTCCCCGTGGACGAGATGCTGGCGCGCGCCCGCGACTTCCACGCGGAGATGGACCGCCGCCGCAGCACCCGCGCCTTCTCGCGCGACCCCGTGCCGCGCGAGCTGATCGAGCTGGCCATCCGCACCGCGTCGACCGGGCCCTCCGGCGCGCACCAGCAGCCGTGGACCTTCGTCGTGGTGGGCGACCCGGAGCTGAAGCGGCGGATTCGCGAAGCGGCCGAGGCCGAGGAGCGCGTGAACTACGGCGGCCGCATGCCCCCCGAGTGGATCGAGGCGCTGGCGCCGATGGGCACCGACCTGGTGAAGACCCACATCACCGACGCGCCGTACGTGGTCGTGCTCTTCCGCCAGATCTACGGCCTGGGCCCCGCGGGCGAGCACGTGACGCACTACTACACCACCGAGAGCTGCGGCATCGCGGCGGGGCTGTTCATCGCCGCCGTGCACCACATGGGGCTGGTGACGCTCACCCATACGCCCTCGCCCATGGGCTTCCTGGGGCAGCTGCTCGGGCGGCCGGAGAACGAGAAGGCGTTCCTCCTCCTTCCCGTGGGCTACCCCGCCGCCGACGCCTCCGTCCCCGACCTGCACCGCAAGCCGCTGGAGGCCGTCTCCGCCTGGTTCGAGAGAGATGGCGATGCGGCGGCCCCCGGTTTGCCTGAGGCGGGGTGACCACGATCCCGCGACGGACCAGCCGCGGGCGGGTGCCCGGCCCCCGCCCGCGTTTTCACGGAAAACGATGAGCAGCAGCGAGATCGAGCGCGACGACGACGAAACGCTGATGATGGCGCGCCCCGAGGCCGGCGACACCCAGTCGCCGCTGCAGGGAGGCGCGCCCGGGGCGCCGGCGGCGGGCGCGGGGTTCGCCTCCAAGCTCCGCCGGCTGGGGAGCGAGTCGCTGATCTACGGGCTCAGCTCGGTGCTCGGCCGCTTCCTCAGCTACGTGATGCAGTTCATGTACGTGGGCTACTTCAGCACGGCCGACAACGGGGTGCAGAGCGCCGTGTACACCTACTCGCCCATCCTCGGCATCGTGTTCCTGCTGGGGATGGACGTGGCCTACATGCGCAGCGCCGCGCAGGTGAAGGACCGCCCGCTCGAGGAGCGGCAGCGCGCGTTCAGCATGACCTTCGCCATTGTCGCCGGCGCCGGCGCGGTGGCGATGGTGCTCGCCGCGCTGGCGGCGCGGCCGCTGGCCGACGCGTTCAAACTTCCCGTCACCGGCTTCCTCTACCTGCTGGCGATCGTCTACACCGACTCGCTGATCGCCGTCCCCTACGCGCACCTGCGCATGACCGGGCGGGCGATGCGCTACGCCGTGCTGCGCCTGCTCTTCGTGGGCGTCAGCGTGGCGCTCAACATCGTGCTGATCGCGGTGCTGCGCTGGGGGGTCGACGCCGTCTTCCTCTCCAACCTGATCGCCAACCTCGTGGTCCTGGCACTGTTCACGGGGGAGATCGCGAAGCTCTTCCGCCCGCGGCTGCTGCGCGGGGCCGAGTGGAAGCCGCTCTGGCACTACGCGCTGCCCATCATGCCCGCCATGTTCGCGGTGATGGTGGTGGAGAACGGCGACCGGATGGTGCTGAACTGGCTTCCCGAGCGCGTGTCCAAGGCGGTGTACCACATGTCCACCAAGGACGTGTTGGGGATCTACAACTTCAACTACAAGCTGGGCGTGGCGATGCTGCTCGTCGCCCAGATGTTCCGCATGGCGTGGACGCCGTTCTCGCTGCAGCACGGGCGCGACCCCGACGCCCCGCGCCTGTTCTCGCGCGTGCTGACGGCGGTGATGCTGGTGTGCTCGGTGGCCTTCCTGGGGCTGGCGCTCTTCGTCCCCTCGCTGGTCGGCATCCCCGCCATCTACCGCTGGCCCACGTCGCCGGCGTACTGGCTGGGGCTGTCTATCATGCCGGTGATCCTGCTGGGCTACGTGTTCAGCGCCATCTACGCGGTGGTCACGGCGGGGCTGTACATCGAGAAGAAGACGGGCGTGCTCCCGTGGATCGCCGGCGCGGGCGCGGCCATCAACGTGGCCATCTGCGTCGTGGCCGCGCGGCACTCGATGGTGGCCGTGGCGTGGGCCACGCCGGCGAGCTACGCGCTGATGGCGGCGCTGGGCGCGTGGCAGGGGAACCGCGTCTATCCCGTGCCGTGGGAGTGGCTGCGGCTGGCGCACGTGGGCGCCATCGTGACCGCCATCTTCTTCGCGGACCGGTGGCTGGCGGGGCACGGGTGGGGCGCGACGGAGTGGCGGTCGGTGGGGGTGAAGCTGCTGCTCCTGCTGGCCTTCCCCGCCCTGCTGGCGCTCACCCGCTTCTTCCGCCCCGGCGAGCTCAAGGCCATGCGCCGCCTGGTCCCCATCGGCCGCAAGCCCGCCGCCGCCTGAGACGGTGTTGTCGGGGATCCCGGGACACACCGGATGTCATCCTGAGGGAGGCGCCGCGCCGAACTTTCCAT
The DNA here is from genome assembly GCA_036377595.1 of Longimicrobium sp. Taxonomy (NCBI): domain Bacteria; kingdom Pseudomonadati; phylum Gemmatimonadota; class Longimicrobiia; order Longimicrobiales; family Longimicrobiaceae; genus Longimicrobium; species Longimicrobium sp. Next base: position 60,640 of record DASUYB010000145.1, read on the forward strand.
CGCGTCACTGGTCGGCGCCGACCGAAGGATCTACTCGCGCCCGCGCACAGGCCTGCGCGTTCGAGCCGACATCCAGCCGGCCATGCAAGATCCTTCGGGCGCGCAGGGGTTCGCGCGAACGCAATCACGGTGCTCCGCGCCCTCAGGATGACATCCGACGAGCGCGGCTCGTCGGTTCAGCAACATCCTCAAATATCCACGAGTTCACGCGGAGACGCGGAGGAAAGCACATCTCCTCCGCGTCTCCGCGTCTCCGCGTGAGCTTTCGTTCCAGGCGTTCATCGACGATTCCGCTGCAGGCCTGTAACGGACGGATGATCTCCATCTTGAAGCGAAAGATCGGGAGAGTGTCAGCATCGGCAACCGGCTGCCGAAAGCCATCATTGATGAAGATTGTCGGATAACGTAATCCTCCTCTCACGCACTCCAATCCAGAGCCAGCGCCGCCCGTCCCCGGGTCCGCGACGGCTGGCCCGACCCCGGCACTCGCCGGAGCGCATCCCGATCCTCCCGGCGCTGACGCAGAAGGCTCGCGTTCCCATGAGAAGCGACCAGCCCCAGTTCTTCTTCGCGCTGCTCGACGCGGAGTTCTTCGAGAGCTTCGACCGCTACCGCCCGGGCGACGAGTACGAGCGGGTCGTCCGCGAGCACCTGGACGACGGCTGGGTGATCGCCCGCGGCGGGTTCTGGTCGAACTGCCAGCCCATCGGCGCCGAGTACCGGACGCAGGGGTGGAAGATCCACCTCTCCGCCGCCACGGAGACCGCGCCCGAGGTGCTGGCGCGCGCGCTTCCCGTGCTGGCCGAGGCGCGCGTGCCGTTCAAGTTCTGCTCCGACGCGCGGATGCTGGAGCTCTCCACCAGCAAGAACTGGCCGCGCACCGGGGCGGCCAAGTTCATCACCGTCTATCCCGAGTCCGACGAAGACTTCCCCGCGCTGGCCGCCCGGCTGCACGAGGCCACGGAAGACCTGCGCGGGCCGTACATCCTCTCCGACCGGTCGTATCCCGGCAGCCGCGTGGTCTTCTACCGCTACGGCGAGCACCGCGGCGTCCCCTATCTCGACGCCGAGGGGCACCAGCACCGCGCCATCCTCACCCCCGAGGGCGAGCGCTACTCCGACCAGCGGCAGGCCATCTACCGCGTCCCGCCGTGGGTCGCCGACCCGTTCGGCGCGCCGTCGAAGGAGCGGCGACAGGAGGTGTGGCTGCGCGACCGCTACCGCGTGACCGGCGCGCTGCGCTACTCGAGCGTGGGCGGGATCTACCTGGCCGACGACACGGAGACGGGCGAGAAGGTGGTGATCCGCGAGGCGCGCCCGCTCCTCAGCCAGCGCGGCGACGCCACCGACGCGCTGGGGCTGCTGGAGAAGGAGGCGCGCATCCTCCGCAGGCTCGGCCCCACCGGGCTCCTCCCCCGCTTCGTCGACCTGTTCCAGGAGTGGGAGCACAGGTTCCTGGTGCAGGAGCGGCTGCAGGCCGAGTCGCTGTGGGGATACGCGATCGGCTTCCTGTACGCCGAAGATCGCGACCGCACCCCGGCCGAGGCGTTCGGGATGCTGCGCGACACGCTGCGCGGGCTGATCGAGGGGCTGCGCACGATCCACGCGCACGGCGTGGTGCTGCGCGACATGACCAAGACCAACGTCTTCATCACCCCCGAGGGGAAGCCAAAGTTCATCGACTTCGAGCTGGCGTACGAGACCGACCGCGACGACCCGCCGCTCCCCGGGTGGACGGTGGGCTACGCCTCGCCCGACCAGCTGGCCAACCAGCGCCCGCGCCCCGAGGACGACTACTACGCGCTGGGCTCGCTCCTCCTCGACATGCTGGCCTTCACCGCCTCGGGGCTGCCGCTGAACCGCGGCGGGATCCTGCAGGCGCTGGAGATGGTGCTGCGCGAGCAGAGGCTGCCCCCGGTGCTGAAGGACGTGGTGGTCGGCCTCACCGACCCCGATCCCGCGCGCCGCTGGGGGCCGGACCGGGTGCTTGCCACGCTCGACGCGGTGCGGATGCCCGCGAGCCGGCCGCGCCCCGCCTCCGCGCACCCCGCGCCGCCGCCGCGCCGCGCGCCATCCCCCGCGCACGTGCGGGCCATCGAGGAGACGGTCGCCGGCGTCGCACGCTACATCGAGGCCAGGCTCGACTTCCGCCGCGGCGACCGGCTGTGGCCCGCGTCGGGCGAGCTCTTCGTCACCAACCCCGTCTCCCTGCAGCACGGCGCCGCCGGCACCGCCGCCTTCCTCCTGCGCGCCACCGGCCGCGTCCCCGAGGGCGTGCTGGACTGGATCGTGGCCCGCGCGCGCCCGAAGACCTGTCCCCCCGGGCTGTGGGCGGGGCTGGCGGGGGTGGCCACCTTCCTCTTCGACGCGGGGAGGGACGAGGACGCGAAAGCGCTGCTGGAGGCGTCGCGCGGGTCGCCGCTCATCCACGAGCAGCCGGGGCTCTACTACGGCGCGGCGGGATGGGGATTGGCCAACCTGTACGCCTGGCTGCGCACGGGTGAGGAGGCGTGGCTCGACGAGGCGCTGGAGACGGGCGAGCGGTTGGTGGAGTCCGCCCGCGAGGTGCCCGCGGGGGTGTGCTGGGACTTCAACGGCGTGGCGCACCTGGGCCTCGGCTACGGGACCAGCGGCGTGTGCCTGTTCCTGACCTCGCTGAACGCCGCGGCGCCCGGCTTCCGCTTCCTGGACGCGGCCGAGAAGGGGCTGGACTTCGAGATCTCCGAGGTCCGCATGGTGGCGGGGCGGCCCTTCTGGTTCCCCAACGTCGACGCGCGCGTGGACGCGCCCAAGAGCCCGCACATGCGCTTCGGCTCGGCGGGCGTGGGCAGCGCGCTGCTGCGCTTCTGGGCGGCCACCGGCGAGCCGCGCTTCCGCCGCTGGGCCGACGCCTGCGCCTGGGCCACCTGCGACCGGCTGACCAACAAGACGTGGCACGACTACGGCCTGGCGGGCTACATCGAGTACCTGCTCGACATGCACCGCTTCGCCGGCGGCGAGCGCTACCTCCACAACGCCTTCCGCGTGGCCGAGGCGCTCCTGCCGCACCGCATCGCCCGCCCCGAAGGGATCGCCTTCGCGGGGCCGGAGCTGATGCGCATCTCCTGCGACTTCGGCATGGGCGCGGCGGGGATCGGCACGGTGCTGCACCGGCTGCTGAACCCCGCCGCGCCGCGTGCCTTCTTCCCCGACGAGCTCCTCCTGGCCGACGCCGCCGTGGCCGCGCCCGTGCGCCGCGAGCCGGCGCTGGCGGGATGACCGGCGGATCCATCACCGCGGAAGATCTCCCTCTCCCCCGCGAAAGGAGGCGTCCCGGGCACCGGGCCCGGGGCAGCGGAGTGCGGAAGACCGGCGGAGCCGGCGCGCGGCCGCGGTGCGCGCACGGAGACCCGCCGGGAGCGCCGTTCCCACCACGGGACGGGCGCCGTCGTGCGAACCCCCAGACCCCAGAGGTGACGCATGTATCACGTGTTCGATCCCTTCCAGGAGAACGTGCTGGACCTCCAGTCGTTCGACGAGGCCGACGCCACCGCCGCCGAGTGCCTGTCCATCGCCAGCTGCGTCTCGGTGCCGAGCTGCGTGTCGGTCCCCAGCTGCCTGTCGCTGCGGAGCGGCGTGTTCGTCGCCGACCCGGCGGATCCGATCGGGGTGGGCGGCCGGTGAAGCGAGGCGTTCCCCGCGCGCCGCGTCGAGGCGGAGGCGGGGAAACGCCGGAAGCAGGCCGGAAGCAGAAAGGGCCGCGGGGAGGCGCGCGAGCGTGTCTCCGCGGCCGCATCACCCCCCATCACGGCGAGGTGAGGCATGCACTCTCCGTTCGACCCCTTCGCGGAGAACGTGCTGGACCTCCAGTCGTTCGACGAGGCCGACGCCACCGCCGCCGAGTGCCTGTCCATCGCCAGCTGCGTCTCGGTGCCGAGCTGCGTGTCGGTGCCCAGCTGCCTCTCGCTGCGGAGCGGCGTGTTCGTGGCCGATCCGGCGGATCCGATCGGGGTGGGCGGCCGGTGAAGCGAGGCGTTCCCCGCGCGCCGCGGCGAGGCGGACGCGGGGAATCGCCGGAAGCAGAAAGGGCCGCGGGGAGGCGCGCGAGCGTGTCTCCGCGGCCGCATCACCCTCCATCACGGCGAGTTGAGGCATGCACTCTCCGTTCGACCCCTTCGCGGAGAACGTGCTGGACCTGCAGGGCTTCGAGGAATCGACGGAGGTGGCGGCCGAGTGCGTCTCGGTCACCAGCTGCATCTCGATTCCCAGCTGCCTGTCGGTGCCCAGCTGCGTCTCCGTCCCCAGCTGCGTGTCCGCGCGCAGCGGGTTGATCGTGGCGGAGCCGTTGCCCGTCGTCCCGTCCGGCTGGGTGTAGCCCGAAGCCCGCGGCGATGGCACACGGCGTCACGGCCGCGGAGACACGCCCGTCTCCGCGGCCGCATCGTTTTCTCGGTAGATGAAGAAGCGAGGCCCGTCCGCGGTCACCGCGCGGGCGGCGCCCCCCTGCCGCGGGGATGGCGGGGAGGTTCCGTGGAGGAGGGCGCGCGGCGTCCGGCCGCGGCCAGCGCGGCGTTGCGGAACCAGTTGAACACCAGCGGCTCGAAGCCCAGCAGGCGGCGGATCTCCCCCGGCCGCAGCGCGAAGATGCGCACCAGCTGGTTGCTGAGCACCGTCACGTCCGAGTATCCCAGCGCCAGCGCCAGCGGCTGCAGCGGCCGCGCGCAGTTGCGCTGGAGATGCAGCGCCACGCGCAGCGCCCGCGCCATGTTGAGCCACGCCCGCGGCGGCGGCAGGAGGAGCCGCTGGAAGTGATGGCGCCAGGTGCGATCGGCCACGTCCGCGTGCCGGGCCGTCGCGGACGCGAGCGTGCGGTGGCGCATCGCGATCTCCATCACCACCCGCACCTCGGCCTCGGCGCGGGGGCTGGCCAGGAGGCCGGCGTCGAGCGCCCAGCGCAGCACGTCCGTCTCCAGCCCCACCGGGTCGGTGAGCTGGCGGCGGAGCACGGCGGGGTCGGGCTCGGGGCCGGCCAGCACCGCCCGCACGCCCAGCGCGGCTGCGTCGCGCCCCAGCTCCACGAAGTCGTCGGGCCCGGCCGCGCGCGCCCACAGCACCAGCGGCGACGCCGGAGACGCCCGCCGCAGCCGCGGAACCGCGTCGGCCACGCGCGCCCAGTCCTCGTCCAGGGTGGAGAGCTGCACCGCCACGAGCGTGCCTAGCGGCCACGTCTCTCCATCGCTTGTGACGCTAAAGGACTTGTGCGGTGGCGGGGAGCAGTACAGGGAGAGGGCCATCCGCCGCTCCTCCGCTATGGAGTAGATCGTCTATGATAGCTCGAAATCAGCAGATTCTACAAGCATTTCGTCGCATGGACGGCTCCCAAATCCACTCGATGCATATTAGGTCTGGTGACGTGTGTTTCTGTCTTCTCCCTCGCTTTCCGGAAAAAACGAGCCCCCCGCGTGAGACGCATTTCGGGAGATTTGGAACCCCCGGCCGCGGGAGATGTAAGCGGTTTCAGGAAAACTCCGCGCCCGGGGGTAGACAGATCCTGACGTTTGCCTTAGATTGTGGGGCAGCGAAGAACACCGGGCGCACGATTCGCCCGGGCCAGTGTGCGACAAGGACCTGGACGCTTCATTCGTCCCGGTCCTTTTCTGTTATTCGCGAGCGCCCGCGGCGGGGGGCGATTTTGCCCGCCTAAGGAAGACGGTCGGCTGGTACGGATCTACCCGGGCCTCGGCAGTCTACACCAATGCAAGGAGTTTCGGAGATGCGTACCACCGGCACCGTGAAGTGGTTCAACGACACCAAGGGCTTCGGGTTCATCACCCCCGAGGACGGCTCGAAGGACTGCTTCGTGCACCACAGCGCCATCCAGAGCAGCGGCTTCCGCTCGCTCGCCGAGGGTGAGCGCGTGGAGTTCGACATCGTGCAGGGCGCCAAGGGCCCCGCGGCCGAGAACGTCACCCGCCTGGGTTAATCCCCGCGCGGACCTGACGGTCTGACGTCGAACCGAAAAGCCGCCCCGATCGTTCGCGATCGGGGCGGCTTTTTTTGCTGCGTTGTAGCCTGATGCTGTCATCCCGAGGGCGCCGCTCCGGTTCGGTGTCTGCGCCCGGCATCCGCGCGGGATGGGAGACACCCTGCCCGCCCGGCGCGGAGGCCCTCTCCCCCCGGCCCCCTCCCCCAAAACCGACTGGGGGAGGGGGAGACCTCAGCGCACTCAAAGACCTCGGCCGCCGACGGAGAAGCGCCCTGCCCGCCCGGCGCGGAGGCCCCCTCCCCCGGCCCCTCCCCCGCTGCCCAGGGGAGGGGAGCACTTCGATCGCGGGGACACCATGTCGTGCTGTCCCCTGTTCCCTCATCCCCATCACGCCCGCATCGCGCGGCGGATGCGCTGCAGGAGGATGGGCATGCTGAAGGGCTTGGCCACGTGGTCGAATGCGCCCTCCTCCAAGGCCTGCACCACCTCGGCCTCGTGCGCGCGCGCCGTCAGCACGATCGCCCGCGTGCGCTCCAGCAGCCGCTCGCGCGCCAGCGTGCGTAGAACGGCGTGGCCGTCGATCCCCGGCAGGTCCACGTCCAGCAGCACCACGCGCGCGCGCAGTCGCGGCCGCGAGCCCGTCAGCAGCTGCATCGCCTCGCGCCCGTCGGCGATCCAGCGGCTGCGCCAGCCGCGCGTCTCCAGCGCGTGAAGGAGGAGACGGGCGAGCGTGGGGTCGTCCTCCACCACCAGCACGTCCACGTGCTCGGCCGCTTCGGGGCGCTCCGCGCTCCACCCGGCCGGAAGGATGCGGTCGCGGCCGGCTTCCTTGGCCTGGTACATGGTGGCGTCCGCCGTCCTGTACAGCGCCTGCAGGTCGCCGCCGTCCATCGGGTACTGGGCGACGCCCGCGCTGAACGTCACCCGCAGCGGCTCGGCGCCGGGAAGCTCGAACGGCTCGTCGCGCAGCACCTCCAGCACCTCGGCCAGGCGCTGCACGCCGTCCTCCTTGTCCATCCCGTACATCGCCACCAGGAACTCCTCGCCGCCCCAGCGCGCCACCACGTCCTCGGCGCGGAACGAGCGCTCCAGCAGCCGCGCCACGCGCCGCAGCACCTCGTCCCCCGTCCCGTGGCCGTGGCGGTCGTTCACCTGCTTGAAGTGGTCGAGGTCCAGCAGCGCCAGCGAGAACGGCTCCTGCTGGCGCATCGCCAGGTGCAGCAGCTGCCCCATCAGCTCCTCGCTCCGCCGGCGGTTGGCGACGCCGGTGAGCGGATCCGTGTCCGCAAGCGCGCGGTGGAGCTGCACCCGCTCCAATCGGTTGGTGATGCGGGTGACCAGCTCGGGGCCCACGATCGGCTTCATCACGAAGTCGTCGGCGCCGGCGCTGAACACCTGCTGCACCGTCTCCGGCCCCGCGCGCGCGGTGAGGAAGACCACCGGCGTGGCCCCCCAGCGCGGGTCGTTGCGCAGCACGCGGCACAGCTCCAGCCCGTTCACCCGCGGCATGTCGATGTCGAGCACCACCACGTCCGGGCAGGTCTCCTCCAGCATCTCCCAGAAGCGCAGCGGGTCGTCGAGCGTGTTGACGTCGACGCCGGCCGGCTCCAGCAGCGAGGAGACGGTGGCCAGCACGAGCGGGTCGTCGTCCACCGCCAGCACGCAGGTGTGACGGTCGCGGCCGCGGTGCAGCACGCCCTCCACCGCGTCGACCGCCGACGCGGGGGGAACGGGCTTCTGCAGAAAGCCGACGCCGCCCAGCCGCGCCACCTCCACCCGGTCGGTGAAGGAGCCGCGCGCGGTGATCACGACCACGGGGACGCGCGGCGTGCGCGCGGAGAGTTCGGAGAGGAGCTGCAGCCCGCTCTCCCCCCGCTCGAAGGAGAGGTCGAGGAGCACGGCCGCGGGGCGCTCCTCGGCCACCGCGGCGCGCGCCTCGGCCACGCCGGGGGCCGAGCGCGCCCGCATCCCCCGCCTCGACGCCTCCATCACGATGCGCTCGGCCAGCTCGTGGTCGTCGTCCACCACCAGCAGCAGCGGGAGCACGCGCTCGGCCGACGGGGAGGGGGAGGGAGAGGGAGACGGCGTCCGCGCCGGGGACGCGGAGGCGGGCGGCTTCTCCAGCTCGCGGCGGAGAGCCACGGCGAGATCGGTCAGCTTGAGCGCCTCGGCCTGTCCCACCGGCGCGCTCCCCTGCAGCAGGATCTCGATCTCGCGCGCCAAGCGCGACCCGTGCGCGAAGCCGAAGGTTCCCACCGAGCCGGCCAGCTTGTGCGCCTCGCGCTCGGCGTGGCGGCGGCGCGCCTCGTCCAGCCCGCCCTCGAGGATGGCGGCGGCCGCGGATTCCACCGCGTCCACGCGCTCCATCACCGCGCCGCGGAAGCGCTCCCACGCCTGCCGCACCGCGTCGGCCAGCCCGGCGCGGCGCGCATCCCCATCTCCCTGCGTCTCGTCGGTGGACGCGGGAGCGCCGAGCACGGACGCGGCCTCGCGCACCAGCGCCTGGCGGTCGAGGGGATGGAAGAAGATGCGGGCCACGCCCAGCGCGTCGAGGTCGGCGCGGGTGAGCGAGGCGCGGGTGCCGCGCTCCAGGCAGAGGAAGACGGGCGGATGCTCGGCGGCCCCGCGCAGCAGGTCGTGCGCGGGGCCGCCGGGGATGGCGTCGTCGAGCAGGAGGAGCGACCACCCGCCGCGCGCCAGCCCGGCGCGCGCGGCGGCCGCGTCGGGCGCGGACTCGAACGTGACGCCACCGAGCTGGCGCGCCAGGAACCCGGCCAGCCCGTCGCCGAAGCCCGCCACCAGCACGCGTGCGGGCGGCGCGCCGCGGTCGGTCACGCCGGCCACCCCAGCGCGTCCGACACCTGCTTCGCCAGCTCCATCGGGTCGAACGGCTTGGAGAGAACACCCGCCACTCCGAGGCCCTCGAAGCGGCGGCGGTCGGCGGGCTGCACCTTGGCGGTCAGCAGGATGACGGGGATGTCCCTGGTGGCGGGGTCCTCGCCCAGGCGAGCGGCGGTGGCGGGGCCGTCCATCCCCGGCATCATCACGTCCAGCAGGATGGCGTCGGGGCGGTGCTCGGCGGCCAGCCGGATCCCCTCCTCGCCCCCGGCGGCGGGGATCACCTCCCAACCCGCCACCATCTCCAGCGACATCTGCGCGACCTCGCGGATGTCGTCCTCGTCGTCCACGATCAGGATGCGTCGGCTCATTCTGCGTTGCGCGGTGCGAAGCGCGGGCTGAAAAGCAGATACGTCGCCACTCCGGCGATCCTTCGTCCGCCGTGCGGGAACAGGGGAAACGCGTCCCGTGTCCACCCCCACGCGCGTTCCTTGCGCCGTTGCGCGCGTCCCTTACAGGCAAGTGTTGCGCCGAATCAACGGCTCCCCGTCATCTCGATCAAAAACTTTCCACAAACATTGTACATCGACTGTACAGAAGCAAGACGCGGAGCGCGCGAGCTCCTCCGCGTCTCCGCGTGAGAACCTGGCGATCTATCCCCGCGCGCCGTCCGCGGGTACGGCGGGACGACCGTCTCCCTCGCCCGCCAGCAGGGCGAGGATGCGGCGCTCGAGCTCGGCGGGCTCGATGCGGCTCTTGGTGAGCACCTCCACGTCGGCGCGGCGGAGGCGCTCGCGGCCGGGCTCGTCCAAGTCCAGCGCGGTATAGGCCACGATGGGCACGGTGCGCAGCCCCTCGTGCTCGCGGAAGCGCTCGGCCAGCCAGTAGCCGTCGCCCTCGGGGATGGCGATGTCGAGCACCACCGCGTCGGGGCGGCGCCGGCGCGCGGCGGTCCACGCCGCCTCGCCCGTCCCCGCCACGTCGGTGGCCACGCCCTGCCGCTGGAAGGTCTCCGCCAGCACGCCGGCCAGGTCCTGGTCGTCCTCCACCACCAGCACGTGCTTGCGCCCGTCCGGCTCCGGCGCGGGCTCGGGATCGCCCGGGCGCGGCGCGGGCAGCACGGCGGCCGGCTCCTGCGCGGGCATCGGCAGGGTGAAGGAGAGGGTGCTCCCCTCGCCCAGCTCGCTGTCCGCCCAGATCTCGCCGCCGTGCTGCGAGACGATGGTGCGGCAGATGGCCAGCCCCAGCCCCGTTCCCCCCTTCTGCCGCGAGTCCGACGAGTCCACCTGCTGGAAGCGCTCGAAGATCGACTCCAGCCGGTCCTCCGGGATGCCGCGCCCGTGGTCGGTCACGCGCACCAGCGCCTCGCCGTCCGCCGGCTCCACGGTGATCTCCACCGTGCCGCCGGGGTTGGAGAACTTCACCGCGTTGGAGATGAGGTTGGTGAGCACCTGCAGGATGCGGTCGGGATCGGCCATCAGCGACACCGGCTCGGCCCAGACGTACAGCTCCACCCCGGCGCGCTCGGCCATCGGCAGCATCACCTCGGCCGCGTTCTGGACCAGCTCGGCCAGGTTCACCGGCCGCGGCTCCATGGCTACCTTGCCGGACTCGATCCGCTCGATGTCGAGGATGTCGTTGATCAGGCGGATCAGCCGGTCGGTGTTCTGCACCGCGATCTCCAGCATCCGCTGGCCGCGCTGCGGCACCTCGCCCGCCTTCCCCGCGGCCAGCAGGCCCAGCGAGCCGCGGATGGCGGTGAGCGGCGTGCGCAGCTCGTGCGAGACCACGGAGATGAACTCGTCCTTCATCCGGTCCACCTCGCGCCGCTCGGTCACATCGCGGAAGGTGACCACCGCGCCGGCGATGCGCTCCTCCTCCACGATCGGCGTGCAGGTGAACTCGACCGGGAACCGCCGGCCGTCCGCGCGGCGGAAGGATGCGTCGCGCACGGTGCGCGGCTGGCCGGAGAGGAGCGCGGCGCGGATGGGGTCTCCCCCGCTCTCCGAGGTCAGCAGCGTGGCCTCGTACGGCCGCCCGGGAAGGTCGTCGGGGGCGTAGCCGAGCATGGCCGCGGCGGCGGGATTGACGAAGGTGGTGTAGCCGTGCGCGTCGAGCCCGTAGATCCCCTCCGCGGCGGCGTTGAGGATGAGCTCGTTCTGCCGCGCCAGCCGCTCGGCCGCCTGCCGCGCCAGGATGCGCTCGGCGGCCTCGGCGGTGAGCATGCGGTTGGCCTCGCGCAGGCGCGCGGTCCGCCGCAGCACCAGCGCGCCGGCACCGGCGGCGACGAGGACGGCGAGGACGCCGCCGCTCAGCAGGAGGAGGCTGGTGCGCTGCTCCAGCGCCCGCGCGCGGTCCGCCCGCATGCGCAGCAGGCGCGATTCGGTGACCGCCACCTGGCCGAGCGTGGCGCGCAGGCTGTCCGCCAGCGCGCGGCGCGCGTTGAAGGCGGCCGGGTCGGACCCCAGGCGGCGCGCCTCGGCCACGGAGGCGGAGTCGGTGCCCGGCGAAACCACGGTGCGCGCCTGCATCTCGCGCCAGCGCGCCGCCAGCGCGGCGATCCGCGCCAGCCGCTCCTGCTGCGGCGGGTTGTCGCGCGTCAGACGGCGGGCGCGCGTGCCGTGCTCGTCGAGCGCGCGGGCGGCGGCGCGCCAGATCTCCTGGTAGCGCGGCTCGCCGGTCAGCACGAAGCCGCGGTAGGCGCTCTCCATGTCGGCCATGGCCGCGCGCATCCCCTCGGCCTCGGCCAGCACCTCGTAGGTGTGCAGGCTCCAGCGGTTGGCGCGCGACAGCTCCTCGAACCCCGCGTTGGCCAGCCCCAGCAGCACGATCAGCAGCAGCACCAGCGCCACGAACACCGCCGCCAGCCCGGCGTCGGGGCGTGCGTTGCGCGGAGACGGGGCGCGCGGCGGTGCGGCGGGATCGCTCAACGGATCGGCTCTCGCGTGTTTTGTGTCGATAAAATCCGTTGAAAACGAAGGATTCGCCCGCTAAGGCGCAAGGGGTACGCCATGAACAGTGAGTGAGACATTCAATCGGCAAAGGGGACGAGTGGAGCCTTCTCCCTACCCTGATCCACGGCCGATTCGAACAGCCCGGCACAGAGCACGGGCGGGTAAACCCGCGGCTGGAACGTTGGGAAGCCCGCTGCGCAGGCTGCGGATCCAGCGATCGCGCGAGAGGCGATCCCCCGCGCCGCCGCCTCGTCGGCGAGCAGGTGAAGCCTCGCGCGGTTTGCGAGGCTTTCCAATGTTCCAGCCGCGGCTTCAGCCGCCCGTCACCGGAGCGAGCCGCCCGCATCGCGATGAAGACGCGGCGCGCCCGTCCCGGTGGACGGGCGCGCCGCTGTCCTTCGATCCAACGCAGATCTATCAGCTTCCGCCGAGGCGGCCGGAGACCAGGTCCACGCCTTCCTGCGTCAGCGCGTACTGTTTCCGCGCCTGGCGGGTGGTGCCCATCTTCTTCTTCTGCACCATCAGCGGCGGGCGGGCGCGCAGGTTGGACTCGATGGCGCGGGTGATGTTGGGGACCGGCAGGCCGTTCTTCTTCAGCTCGGCGTTGATGGCCTGGCTGGTGACGGTGCGGTCGGGCCGGCCGCGGGCCAGCACGTAGGCCCCCAGCAGCGCGCGCTCGGCCATGGTCTCGGGCTTCCACTGCTCGATCAGCGACGAGATGCCGCCGCCGGCCCGGCGGGCGCTGGTGCTGCCGCGGGGACGGCCGCGGCGGCGCGGGGCCTCTTCGCCCGCGGCCTCGCCGTCGTCGGCCTGCGCGCGCGCCGCGGGCCCACGCGCCGCGCGCCCGCCGAAGGCACGCTCCAGGAGGATGTCTCGCGCGCGCTCCTTCAGGACGGGATCGTAGCTGGAGATGGTGGCGTTGATCTCGTCAAGCAGCGCCTTGACTTCCTGCAGGTCGTCCATGTGCTCTCCGGGGTCTCGGTTGTCGTGCGCAAAGGCGCATGGGCGCGCCGCGCGGACCGGAATGGTGACGGAATGGGGTCATGAACTGCAATGTTCCGGTGCGCACAACATCTAATCCCCCGCTTGTACCGCCGTCAAGTATTCTCTGTATGCCTCCGGTCCGAACGCGCAGATGATCACCTTCCGCGGATGCGGGTTGCGCGCGAGAAAGTCGCGCGTCTCACGCACCGCAATGCGCGCCGCCAGATCCAGTGGAAAGCGGTACGCGCCGGTGCTGATGGACGGGAACGCGACCGTATCCAACTCCCTGAGAGCGGCGATGTTGAGCGAATTCCGCCACGCCGAGGCAAGCAGCTCGTCCTCGCCCTTTCCCCCGCCCTGCCATACCGGGCCGACGGTATGGATCACCCACCGCGCGGGGAGCTTATATCCGCTGGTGAGCCTGGCCTGGCCCGTCCTGCACCCGCGCAGCATCCGGCACTCCTCCAGCAGCTCGGGGCCCGCGGCGCGGTGGATGGCCCCGTCCACGCCGCCGCCGCCCAGCAGCGAGGTGTTGGCCGCGTTCACGATGGCATCGACGTGCAGCTTCGTGATGTCGCCCTCCACGACTTCGATGCGGTCTTTGAGCGATGCGTCCATGACGGGTGCAAGTTGAGGGAGATGTGGAGAAATGCGCGTGAAATCAGGATTCGCCGCGCGGGCAGGTTACCGAAATCTCACGCGGAGCCGCGGAGACGCGGAGAACCCGGGTGTGCTCATCCGCATCTCGGCGCGCGCGACGAATCTCCGTCTCGACGGACGTCAGGCGGCGCGGGGATGCGAGCGCAGCTCGAGGCCGCGCGTGGTGAGCAGCGCGGCGCCCTGCTTCGTCCAGCGCGCCAAGCTCTCGGCCTCGTCCTCCAGCCCCAGCCCCCACGTGGCGTCGGTGACGACGGTGACGGGGTAGCCGCGCAGCGGGTCCAGCATCCCCTCCACCGCGTTCTTCACGCACACGTCGCGCGCCACGCCGGCCACGTAGATCTCGATCGCCCCGCCGAGCCGAGCCGCCAGCTCGCGGAGGAAGGCGTCGCTCGCGGGGTTGCCGGTGAAGACGTCGAAGCGGTTCTTGTGGATGAACACCGGCCGCCGCTCCGCCACCGCGCGGCGCGCGACCTCCCGCGCGTCGTCCTCGGAGGTGCCGCGCTCCAGCACCAGCGCGCCGGCGGGACGGATCGACGGGTGGATCTGGGCCCCCTCGCGCTCCGCCGCGTCGGGCGACAGGCCCATGCAGTGCGGCGGATAGGTGCCCTTCGTGGCGTCGGGGGCGACGGTGTCGATTTCCTCGTCGTCGTACGAATGCCAGTCGCCGGTGAAGACGACGGCGTCGCACTCGGCGCGCATCCACTCCACGGCGCGCCGCAGCGCGGGCATGATCTGCGTCGCGCCGGGATCCTTCCCGTCGTCGAAGAGGTTGTGCACGTACAGGCGGCCGCTCTGCTCCGGCGGCAGCAGGAAGTCGTTCTGCGCGTCCACCACCCATCCGACGCGCGCGATTCTATCCGTCATGGCTGTCTCTCTTTCCTCTAAAGTCGGCGGCATCGCATGCCGCGGCTACAGATTCCTCGGGCTCACAACCATCAGTGCGACCGCGACTTCCGTGTGCTCGCCCGCGGAATGACAGATTATTGGGTCGAAGCTTAAAGCCTGTCATTCCGAGGCCGCTGCGCCGAATTCGATCCCACACCATCGCCGGGCGGCCGAGGAATCTGTGACCGCGTCCGCGACGCACTCTCCCCCTCGCGCCTCAACCCGGCAGCACGCGCGACCAGTCGACCGCGACGAGCCGCGGGTTCTCGCGGAAGGTGCGGCCGATCTTGCCCTCGGGGCGGTCGTCCACCTTCACCAGGTCGGCGGTGAAGTCGAAGTCGTTCAGCAGGCCGCTCGACGCGTCGCTGTGGCCCAGCAGGCTGCTCCCCACGCCGTAGGCGACGACGGGAACGCCCTCGCCCTCGAAGCGTCGGATCTTCGACGGCGTGAACCCGCCGCTGGCCACGATCCCCACGTAGCCGAACCCCTCGGCGTCCAGCGCCGCGCGGATCTTCCGCACCAGGTACGGGTTGACGCCGGTGAGCCGGGCGCGCCCCCACACCTCGGGATCGCCGATCAGCGACTGGTCGATCAGCCGCTCGCTGGTGTCCACGCGCACCGCCCGCAGCATCCCGTCGCCGAACTCCGCCCGCAGCGCCCGCGCGACCGCGAGCGAGGTGGCGACCGCGTCGTTGTCGTAGTCCACCAGGCTCATCAGCGCCACGCCCGGCTCCTCGTCGCGCAGGTAGCGCGCGAAGGCCGTGGTCGCCGCCACCGTGTCGCCGTCGAAGGCGGCGATCATGGCGTGCGGCATCGTTCCCACCCCGCGCGCGCCCCACCATGCGCCCGCCGCGTCGCTGGACACGCTCTCCGCGCCGCCCACCTGCGCCGCGTAGCCGTCGGGCGTCTGCACCCGCCAGTCGTCGTGGCGCGGCGCCATGAAGATCACCGGCTTCCCCGCCGCCGCCTCCACCACGATGCGCGTGTTGCTGGCGATCAGCGAGCGCCGCGCGAGGACCCCCAGCACCGGCGTCTCCAGGTGCGCGAAGCCGCGGTAGCAGCCGGTGACGTGCATCACCGGCTCCCACGCGTCGCTTCCGGCGCGGTTCACGTCGTCGCCCTCCAGCAGCGTCTCGATGCGCAGGTCGCGCGGGTCGTATCCCGGCGCCAGCTGCGTCTGGAACAGGCGCACGGCCTCGTACACGCCGGCCAGCACGCCCGCCTGCTTGGCGAAGATCTGCATCGTCACCACGGGATCCTTCTCCGCGTGCCGCAGCGTGTTCGCCGTGCGGACGAAGTAGCGGTCGCTGAGCCACCCGGTGCGGATGCGCGGGTCGAACTGGAAGAGCTCGGCGGTGAAGCGTCCCAGCCCTTCGTGGAGATGCTCCCTGCGCTCCGCGGCGTCGCGGGCGGGAGGACTGTCGATCATCCGGTCTGCTCCGATAGCATTCTCAAGACGAGAACGATCTCGCCGGGCGTACGATAGGGCGCGCGGGCGGGTGCGTCAAGCTTCGTCTCCGTCCGTCGGCTCGAGCGGGAGGAAGGGGAGGCGGAGCGAGGGATCGAGCCGCGCGCGCACGATCCCCGGGCGGAAGCGGAAGAGCTCGGGCGCCACCCCCGGCTCGCCCGGCGCGCGAGGGCGTCGCTTCCCCGTCCCCACGACGATGCGCGGCGTGCGCGTGTTGCGCTCGCCCTTGGTCTCCGCCACGGCGCGGCGGAAGTTGGCGCGGTGCAGCGGGCGTCCGGAGATGGCCTCGCAGGCGGCCTGCAGCTCGTCGAGAGTGAACTCGTCGCCCGCCAGCGCCTTCAGGGCGGCGGGGATGTACTTGATCTTGCCGCGCAGCCGCGCCAGCGCGTCGCCCAGGATGCGGCGGTGGTCGAAGGCCATCTCCCGCCCGAAGCCGCCGGCGTCGCCGAGCGGCCGCCCCCACCGGTCGCGCCGCGCCTCGGCCAGGAGCCCGGCGTCGAAGAGAAGGCGCCGGCGCTCGGCCACGCGCTCCTCGTTCCACTCGCGCATCCCGAAGCCGTACGCGTAGTCGATGCGCTCGCGCGCGTCGGCCCCCGCGCGGTCCGCCCAATCTCCCAGCGCCCCGAGCACCTCGCGCGCGGCGCGGCGGCCCTTTTCCTCGCGGAGATCTTCCCAGGGGAGATACTGGTAGACGTCCGCCCACTCCGCGCCCGTGACCTCCTCCTGCTGGGTGACGAGGCCCGCGGGGCGCGGCAGGAGCATGAGATACGCGTTGGTGGCGACGCGCGCGCCGGTGCGGACCCACTCCCCCGTGGCCGGGTCGGGATGGCCGGCGTACTGGCGGGGATCGCGCCCGTCCTGGGTGTAGCTGCCGAGCGGCTCGAGATAGTCGGGCTCCTCCACCCCCGTCTCCTCGTGCAGCTCGCGGAGCGCGGTCTCGCGCGTCGTGGGATCGGCGTCCCACTCCAGGAAGCCGCCGGGCCAGGCGTCGAGCCCACGGAACGGCTCGCTCCCGCGCACCACCACGAGCGCGCGCAGCGAGGCCGCGCCGCCGCGCCACTCCAGCGCCAGCGCCACCGCGTCGCCGGTGACGGCGTAGTGCGGATACTCGCCCGCGTCGTAGCGCAGCGCCCACTCGGGAACGCCTCTGCCCTGCCCTTCGCGCTCCTCCACGCTTCCCCCTCCTCCTCTCCCGTGCGGACGGCCGGGCCGGAGAATGCGCCGCCCCGGGGGCGTCCGTCAATCGCCGCGCGCGACCGTCTCCGCGGCGGCCGCGTCCGTCCGTGTTTCGGCGAGGCGGCGGGCGTAGCAGATGGTAGCAGGATGGTCACATTCCCATAACTGCAACAAACGGCACAAGCAGCGCTCCTACAAGTGTTTGCTTGCGCAGGGACTGGACGAAGTGCAAGCTACACCAGCGCCGTGTCTTCGGCGTTCGCAGTGCTCTCCACGGCGTGGTACCGCGCACCGCCCCCCGGTGCGGCCCGCCGGTCCGGCAGGAGGAGACGCGCACCATCCCCGCCCGTCTGTCGTGGAGCGGGCCGTCCCCAACGGCCACCGGGAGCCTGCAGGCCTCTCGCAGCAACCGCCCCGCCACGCCGGCGAGGGCGGACACCCGTTCGCAAGGACGAGCCCATGCGTTTCCACCGGCCCCACCGTCGCCGGACCGGCGCAGCGGCCGCCGCGCTGCTTGCGCTGGCGGCTGCCGCGTGCACCGACCGGGCCAACCCCGTGGCGCCCACGCCGCCCGGGCCCCAGCCCGGAACCCCGGGTGCACCCATCAACGTCCAGGCGCTGCAGTGCACCGGCGACCGCGCCGCGCTCAAGGTCACCTGCGCGCCGGCCACCCCGCAGGGAGGCGGGTCGGCCGACATCATCGTGGGGAACCAGAGCGTGTACGTGCAGGTGAGCTCGAGCAACGTGGCGTACAACAGCGGCACCGGCCAGTTCACCTTCAACGTGACGGTGCAGAACCTGATTCCGCAGCCCATGGGCACCATCGACGGGACCACGCTGGACCCCGCCGGCGTGCGCATCTTCTTCTCGTCGGGCCCCTCCGTCACCGGGGGAACCGGCGTGGTTTCGGTGGTCCCCGACGGCTTCGGCACCTTCACCGCCGCCGGGCAGGCCTACTACCAGTACAACCAGGTCCTCCCGCAGAACACCACCTCGTCGCCGAAGACGTGGACGCTGATCATGCCGCCCACGGTCAACACCTTCGACTTCGTGCTGTTCGTGAACGCGCCGGTCGAGTATCCCAACGGCTACATCTCGCTCGACGGGCAGCTTCCCGACTACGTGTTCGGCAACCTGCACCCCTCCAGCACGCATCCGCTGACGGCCGTCTCGCGGAGCGCCGTGGGGAACCCGGTTGCGGGAACCACCATCACCTTCGGCACCACCAACGGCGGCTGCGCCACGGTCGACGGCTCGGGGGTGGTGACGGGGGTGCAGTTCGCCACCTGCTCGATCAACGCCAGCGACGGGACGCGCGCGGGGAGCATGGTGTTCAACGTCACCGGCACCACGCGCAACTGGACCGGCACCACCTCCACCAACTGGAACGTCGGCACCAACTGGGGCGGCGGGCTCGTGCCGGTGTCGGCCGACTCGGTGACCGTTCCCTTCCCGCTGGCCAGCGGCAACTTCCCGGTGCTGACCTCGGCCGTCACCATCTCCGACGTGACGGTGGCCGACCAGGCCACGCTGAACGTGGCCACGTTCGTCCTGACCTCCACCGGGAACGTGGGTACCGGCTCCACCGTGGGCTCGGGGATCCTGGCCGGCGTCGGGGGCTCGGTCACGCTGTCGGGAAGCGCCACCAAGACGATCCACGGGCGCTTCCCCAGCGTGCTGGTGACGGGGACGTACGCGCTGAACGGGAACTACTTCGGCGTGGCGCCGGAAACGGTCGACTCGGGCTCGCTCGAGACGGACGGGTACGAGATGGACATCAACGCGCAGTGAGCGCGCGACCGAAAACTTCACCCGGAGACGACACCAGATGAGGACCAGGACTTTGGCCGCCGCGGCCCTTGCCGCTGCCCTCCTCGCTCCCGCCGCCGTACCCGCCCACGCCCAATCCGGCGTGCTGCTCAGGCTTCGCAGCGGCGGCAACGAGCGCTTCCGCGTGGACAGCTCGGGCGCGTTCCTGGCCCGCGGCTTCGTGCGCGACGTGGGCAACACCACCGGCTGCGCCGCGCAGCATCCCACCGGCGGCGGCGCCGGCACCTTCTTCTTCTGGCACCCCTGCCGCGGCTCGGTCCGCTTCGGGCGCGTCCCCACCGCCCAGACCAACTGGGACGACGCCAACATGGACGACTTCACCTTCGCCGGCGGCAACCAGGTG